>CAIKNO010000402.1 GCA_903828805.1 uncultured Sandaracinus sp.
CCCGTCGCGAACACCCGCAAGAACGCGAAGGCCGAGTCGAACTCGAGCACGTGGCTCGCCCGCTCTCCGACGAAGCCCGCGCAGCCGGTGCCGAACGCGGCCGCGTCCCGCGTCGCGGTGACGTGCCCTTCGAGCACGGCCGGGTCCGGTACGAAGCCCGTCCGCACGTGGACCCTGGCCTCGACCTCCTGCGCATGGGCCCGTCCCCCGAGCACGAGCCCGAGCACGAGTCCGAGCGCGCAGGCTGCACGCCTCGCGGGTGCCGAACGAACGCCCGCGCGGCGTCGCATCAGCGCCCACCTCCGACGCGCCCCGAGCGCCGCTCGAAGAACGACGCCGTGTCCGGGCGGCTCGAGAACCAAAGGAAATACACGTCGAGCGCGACCCTCAACGCGAGCGCGAAGAGCTCGGGGCCCGTGAGGTGAGCGCGCAGCGACGCGAAGCCGAAGAGCACGATCGAGAGCTCGACCATGACGCTCGCCATGAGCAGGACCCACGCCCACTTCCGTCCGTTCCAGAAGAAGTAGACCACGAACACCGACCCGAGCAGCGGCAAGAGCATGACCCGCGCGAGCGGCGCGTTGCTGTTCCACCACAAGGCCATCGAGAGGAGGCCCAGGCCCAGGAGCGTCGCGGCGAGGACGTCGAGGCCGGGCGGCGGTCCACCATCTCCGACCGAGTGCGAGAACGCGCCACGCTGCGACTGCCGGGCCACCTCGGCCTCCGAAGGCGGCATCGCGAAGCGCGGTGCAGGCGGAGGCGCGAACCCCGCGCCCGGCCGTGACGGCTCCGACGACGCGGGCCGCTCGGGGTCGGGAGGCAGCGCGGGGGAAGCCACGTGCGTCGGTCCCTCGGCGCGCCCGCTCAGCGGTGACGAAGCGCGCGGTCCACCGCGTCCGGCGCGCCGTGGGCGCCTTCGCCCGTCCACGTGAACGAGAGTCCGCCTCGACGGGCGTGCGAGGGCGCGCGGTCCGGCTGGGCGGCCGAGCGACGCAGCGCCCGCAGGACGGAGTCGAGCCCGGGCACCGACACGTTCTCGAGCGTCTCCGCGAGGCCCACGCCAGGGAGGTGCTTGCCCGCCTCCAGCAACGGCGCGCAGCGCAGCTCGCCCCACAGCTCCTCGACGCAGCGCCGGATCAGGTGCTCGCCGAAGTTCGTGATCTCGGTGTCTTCGTTGATGAAGACCGCGCGCCCCGTCTTCGCGACGCTCTGCCGGATCGCCGGCCAGTCGTAGGGATGGAGCGTCCGCAGATCGAGGACCTCGACGTCGATGCCCTCGTCGGCCAGCAGCTCGGCCGCGCGTCGGGTGACGCCGACCATCCGCCCGTACGTGACGGCCGTGACGTGCTCGCCTGTGCGGACGGTCCGGGCCACGCCGATCGGCACGAACTCGAGCGCGGTGTCGGGCCACTCCGGCTCCCAGCCTTCGCGGTCTCCGATGGGCGCGTCGATCATCCGCCCGAGCGCGCGCGCATCCTCCGGCTCGCCGGGGATCATCTCCTCGGGGCCCGCGGCCTTCGCGCGCATCAGCGCCTTGGGCACAAGCACCATCACCGGGTTGGGATCCTGGATCGCGCTCAGCATCAGCCCGTAGGTGTCCCTCGGGTTGCTGGGCATGAGGATCTTCCAGCCCGCGATCCGCGTGGCCGACGCGTCGAACGAATGCGAGTGGTAGAGCGAGCCGTGGATCCCCGCGCCGACCGGCGTCATCAGCACCATCGGCACGTTCCAGTCGCCGTGGCTCGACCAGAGGGTGTTGCCCGCGAGCTTGAGCAGATCGATCGTGTTGAACACGTAGTCGCAGAACTGGATCTCGGCGACCGGCTTTTGACCCGCGAGCGCCAGGCCGATGGCGGCCCCGACGATGCCCCGCTCGTCGAGCGGGGTGTTCCACGTGGTCCGCAGCCCCTGGGTCGCGGTGAACACCCCGCCGAGGGGCGGACCGACGTCCTGCCCGAAGATGTCGGTCACGCCGAGCTTCGTCTCGCCGACGTGGAGCGCCATGCGCAGCGCCTGGACGGTCGTGGCCATCAGTGCGTCTCCCCGCTCTTGACCGACTTGGCGGTCGGATGGACGCACGCCGGAGCCCGCCACACACGGTTGTCGTGAGGGACACGACGGGCGCGCTCACCGACCAGGTCGCGCTCCGTGAACACGTGGTCGAACGCGGTCTCCGGCTCTGGCATCGGCTCGTGCTTGACCATCTTGGCGGCCTCGAGGAGCCGCTCGTCGAAGCCCGCCCGCAACGTCGCGCACGCCTCGGCCGATCGCAGCCCGCGCGCCTCGAGCTTGCGCTCGAGCTCGGAGATGCAGTCGGTCTCGGACTCGACGAAGTTCGAACCGCTCGAGCTCGAGTGGCCGTAGAGGCGGGACACGTAGACCTCGAGCAGGAACGGCTTCCGCTCGCGCCGCACGTAGCCCATGGCCTCTTCGAGGCCGCGGTACGCGGACTCCACGTCGTTCCCATCGATGGTCGCGGCGCGCATGCCGAACCCGCGACCGCGATCCGCGATGTGCTTCTCGCCGTGCTGCTCGCCGGCGTTCGTGGAGATGCCCCAGCCGTTGTGGGTCACGATGATCAGCATCGGCAGCTCGAAGCCAGGCCGCGACGCCCACACCAGGCACGACGCGAAGTCGCCCTCGGCCGTGCCCGCGTCCCCGCCCTGCACGATCGTGATGGCGTCGCCGCCGCCGCGCTTCTGCGCCGTCGCCGTGCCGATGGCGATGGCGTACTGCACCTCGATGGGCGACGTGATCGGCGCGACGTTCCACTTTCGGATCGAGTAGTGGCCGCAGAAGTTCCGCCCGCCGGAGTAGGGGTCGGCCGCCACGCTCTTCATCTGACGAAGCGCGTCGACCGGGTCGGCCCCGAGGGCGAGCATCGTCGCGCTCGAGCGGTAGTGCAGGTGCAGGTAGTCGTGGTCGATGCCCTCGCCGCGCTTGGTGAGCATCCCGAGCGAGACGTTGAACGCCTCCTCGCCAGGACCGCCGATCCAGAAGTAGCCGTCCCCGCCCCGCTGCATCCGGATGAGCCGCTCCTCGAGACAGCGCGCCTCCACCATCCGCTCGTGCAGCCGCAAGAGGGTCTCGGAAGGGAGCGGCTCGATCCGCGCGCGCGGCGCGGAGGCGGTGGCCGTTGGGAACGCGCTCGGCGAAGAATGGCTGACGTCTGCCATGGCGTCCCCACTTACCACGGGACGGGCTCCGGGTCCGTCTCGAACGCATGACGCAGATCCGATGCTGCACCGCGTCGAAGCCGCCAACGCGTCGAAGCCGCCAACGCGGAGGAACCGGCCGCGCCACGCGGCGGCGGCGCTCAGGCGCGCTCGACCGTGTACACGCCCTCGAGGCCCTGGATCTTCCGCATCAGCACCTGGAGCCGCGCCGCATCGTCGACCAGGAACTGAAAGAGGTTCACCCCCTGCCCATCGGCACCGACCCGGCAGTTGGCCTCCTGGATGTTGAGGCCCGACTCGGTGAACGCCGCGCTGACGTTCGCCAGGATGCCGGGGCGATCGGCGGTCGTCACCCGCAAGGCCACGGGCCGCGCGATCTTCACGGCCTCGCTCCACGACACGTCGATGCGCCGCTCGGGGTCGAGCTCCATCGCCTTGAGGCAGCCCCGACGGTGCACCGTCACGCCGCGCCCGCGGGTGATCCAGCCCGTGATCGCGTCTCCCGGCAGAGGACTGCAGCACTGGGCGAAGCGGATGAGCACGTCGTCGACGTCGTCGATCCGGATGCCACCGGCGGTCGAATCGCCCGTGACCTTGCGGACGGTGCGCTCGATGAACGACGGGCGCATCGCGTCCGCCGACGTTCCGTCCTGCATCGCGGCGTCGTAGACCTCGGACGCCGCGACGCGGCCATACCCGACGGACGCGAACAGATCGTCGAGGCTCTGCGACTTCAGGGCCGTGGCGACCCGGTCCGCTTCGCCGCTCTTGAGGAAGCGCGCGAACGACATGTCCTTCTTGTGGAAGGCGCGCTCGACCAGGTCGCGGCCGAGCTTGATCGAACGGCGGTGTTCCTCCGCGCGGATGTGGCCGCGGATCTTGTTGCGGGCCCGCCCGGTGATGACGAAGTCCAGCCAGTCCTTGCTCGGATGCTGCTGGGGCGACGTCATGATCTCGATGGTGTCGCCGTTGTGCAGCGCGTACCGGAGCGGGACGATCGCGCCGTTGACCCGTGCGCCCGAGCAGTGGTCACCGACCTCCGAGTGCACCGAGTACGCGAAGTCGATCGGCGTCGCGCCCCGCGGGAAGACCTTGAGTTGCCCCTTCGGCGTGAAGACGTAGACCTCGTCGCTGAACAGATCGACCTTCACCGAGTCGATGAACTCGGCCGGATCCGCCACCTCGTGCTGGAACTCCATCAGCTGGCGCAGCCACGCGAAGCGCGCGGCGTCCTTGCTGTCCGGGCCGCTGCTGCGCTCCTTGTACTTCCAGTGCGCCGCGATGCCGTTCTCGGCGGTGCCGTGCATGTCGCGGGTGCGGATCTGCACCTCGATGCGCCGCTGTCCGGGGCCGATCACCGTCGTGTGCAACGACTGGTAGAGGTTCGGCTTGGGGAGCGCGATGTAGTCCTTGAAGCGCCCCGGGATGGGCGTCCACTGCGAGTGGATCACGCCGAGGGCCGCGTAGCAGTCGGCGACGTTCTCGACGAGCACGCGGAACGCGAGCACGTCGTGCACCTGCTCGAACTCGCAGTTCGTCTGCCGCATCTTGCGGTAGATCGAGTAGAGGTGCTTCATCCGGCCCGAGCAGTCGGCCCCGAAGCCCCGCTCGATCAGCATCTTCTGCAGGCGCTTGCAGACGTCGGAGATGTACCGGTCCTGGTCGCGCGAGACCTTCTTGGTCTTCACCGCGAGGTCGGCGTGGGCCTCCGGGAACAGGTAGCGGAAGGAGAGATCTTCGAGCTCGCTCTTGAGCCAGTTGATGCCGAGTCGGCCCGCGAGCGGCGCGAAGATCTCCAGGGTTTCCTGGGCAATTCGCGCCTGCGCCTCGGGCTTCATGTGCTCGAGGGTCCGCATGTTGTCGAGGCGGTCCGCCAGCTTCACGAGCAGCACGCGGATGTCGCGCGCCATCGCGACGAGCATCTTCCGGAAGCTCTCCGCCTGCTGGTCCTCCTTGCAGGTGAAGTTGATCTTGCCGAGCTTCGTGACGCCGTCGACGAGGAAGCCGACCTCGGTGCCGAACATGTCCTCGATCTGCTTGACCGTGACGTCGGTGTCCTCGACCACGTCGTGCAGCAGCGCGGCGCACACGCTCGCGGTGTCGAGCTTCATCTCGGTGATGATCCCGGCCACCGCGACCGGATGCGTGAAGTAGGGCTCGCCCGACTTGCGCTTCTGGCCTTCGTGCTTCTGAGACGAGAAGACGAACGCCTTGTTGATCAGCTCGAAATCGGCCTGGCTGTGGTAGCCCCGAACCCTGTCGACGATGTCGGTCAGGTGCACCATGCAGCCCGCGGCGCCTCCGAGTGGTCCCCGACGCGAAGGCGGCGGGGCCTCGTGAGGCCGGGAGCGACGTGCTCCGAAGCCCACGAGGCGGGGAAAATTACCACCGTCCGCAGCGGGTCACAAGGAAGCTGCGAACGCCCCCTCACGCGACGACGGTCTCGTCGTCGCTCGCCGCACCGCGGGCGGGCGTCTCGGGCAAGATCACCAGATCCGGCTCGAGCGCGGCCGCGAGCACTTCGCCCATCTCCTCCGCGAAGACGAACTCCATCTCCTGACGCACCAGCTCCGGCACGTCGTCGAGATCGCGCTCGTTCAGGCGCGGGAGCACGACCCGCTTGAACCCCGCGCGGTGCGCGGCGAGCACCTTCGACTTCACGCCGCCGATCGGCAGGACGCGGCCCCGGAGGGTGGCCTCGCCCGTCATCGCGACGTCGTGCCGCACCCGACGCCCGGTGAGCAGCGACGCGAGCGCCGTGAACATCGTGACGCCCGCGCTCGGACCGTCCTTCGGGATCGCCCCGGCCGGCACGTGGATGTGCAGGTCGTGCTTCTCGAGGAAGTCGGGATCGACCCCGTGCTCGTCCGCGTGGCTCCGGAGGTAGGCGAGCGCGGCGCGCGCGGACTCCTTCATCACGTCGCCGAGCTGACCCGTGATCTCGATGCGGCCCTTCCCCGGCATCTTGGTCGTCTCGATGTAGAGGATGTCGCCGCCGACGGGCGTCCACGCCAGGCCCGCCGCGATGCCGGGCGCGTTGTCGCGCTCCGCCATCTCGCCGAGGAAGCGAGGCTTGCCGAGGCTCTTGCGGAGCAGCTCGACCCGCACCTCGGCCGGCCCCTCGCCCCGGCCGCGTCGCGCGACCTCGAGGGCCACGCTGCGGGCGACCTTCTGGATCTCCCGCGCGAGGTTCCGAACGCCGGCCTCCCGGGTGTACTCCCGGATCAACAGCGCGAGCATGTCCGGGGCGAACACCACGTCCTCGCTCGTCAGCCCCGCCTTCGCGAGCTGCGCGGGCACGAGGTGTCGCTCGGCGATCTGGATCTTCTCGTCGACCGTGTAGCCCGTCACCTCGATGATCTCGAGGCGATCCCGCAAGGGCGCGGAGAGCGTCGACAGGTCGTTCGCCGTCGCGATGAAGAGCACCTCGCTCAGGTCGAGAGGCACCTCGAGGTAGTGGTCCGTGAAGGTGGCGTTCTGCTCCGGATCGAGCACCTCGAGCAGCGCCGCCTCGGGGTCGCCCTGCCAGCCGCGCCCCATCTTGTCGAGCTCGTCGAGCACGAGCACGGGGTTCTTCACCTTCGCCTTGCGCATCGCCGAGGCGATGCGTCCGGGCAACGCCCCGACGTACGTGCGGCGGTGGCCACGGATCTCGGACTCGTCCCGCACGCCGCCGAGCGATACCCGCTGGAGCGGCCGGCCCGTCGCCGCCGCGATGGACTGCGCGAGGGAGGTCTTGCCGACCCCCGGGGGGCCGACCAGACAGAGGATGGTGCCGCGCTGCGCCGTGCCGCCCCCACCGCTCAGCTGGAGCACGGCCATGTGCTCGAGGATGCGCCGCTTCACGTCGTCGAGGCCGAAATGGTCCTCGTCGAGGCGGGCGCTCACCGCGTCGATGTCGTTCGAGCCCGCGGCCCGCGCGGTCCAAGGGAGATCGGACAACCACTCGAGGTACGTCCGGATGACGTTGCCCTCGGCCTGGTTGGGGCCGACCTGATCGAGGCGACGGAGCTCCCGCTGGACGACCTCGCGCACCTCGTCCGGAAGCACGAGCTCCGCGAGCTTGTCGCGCAGCTTGTCCTTGCCCTCGTCGCCCTCGCCGAGCTCCTTCTGGATCGCGCGGAGCTGCTGTCGGAGCATCGCTTCCTTCTGATGCTTGCCGAGCTCTCGACGAACCTCGCCATCGATCTTCGTGCGGAGCTCGGCCCGCGCGCGGGCCTCGGAGATGAGCCGCGTCACGAGCCGCAACCGAGCGCTCGGGTCGAGCTCGAGCAGCACCTCGGCCTTGCGCGCGTCCTCGCACTCGAGCCACCCCGCGACGGCATCGGCCAACCGCCCCGGCTCTCGGGTGTCCCGCAGGACGTCGGCGAGGGCCTGGTCGGCAGGGGCCAGCTCCCGAAGGTGCTTGCGAAGGGCCTCGGCGAGCAGTTCGGCGTCGTCGTCGAGGGCCGCGTCGGTCGCGACCTCCGACTTCGCCATCCAGAAGGGGACGGTCTGGGCCAAGGAGCGCAGGTGAACGCGCGACGTGGGCTCGACCACCAGGACGATGCCGCGGGTGCCGCGGTCGGTGCGGTCGACCACGCGCGCGACCGTGGCGATCGGGTGCAGGTCGACGAGGGCGGGGTCTTCGAGCGAGGGATCGCGCTGGACCGCGAGCAGCACGCGGTCTCCAGGTCGGAGGGCCTCGGCGAGGGCGCGGGAGCGGGCCCGACCGACGGGGATCGTGGTCGAGCGCCCGGGCAGGACGACGCCGTGCCGGAGGGGAAGGAGCGGGAGCGTGTTGTCCGAAGAACTCATGCAGGGACCCTAAGGAGCTTCGGACCGCTGTGAAGGCCCTGCGGCCCGACCCTCGTGTGAAGAAGTCTTTCGCGGGTCCGGACCGCGACGACGCGCTCCGTCCGAGCCGGTGCGGCGGCGCCTGCGCTCAGCCGGGGAGCGTGCTGTCGGCCGGGTCGATGTCGGGCTCGAACCCGCCGTCGCGGGCGACCCCGATCCCAGGACTCTCCGGCGACGTCCTCGGCCGTCGCATCCACGCCACGCCGAGCCCGGCGAGCAACGCCGCGGCGAGCCACAACGCCGCGCGACGCGTCGGGTCCTCCACCGCCGGTCGGGCCTGCCTCTCGAGGCCGGCGAGCACCTCCGAGCACCGCGTGCAGCCGGGGTCTCCGGCGGCGGCGCGTCGATATCCCTCGAGATCGAGGACCCCACGCGCGAGCGCATCCTCGGCCTCGAGGAACGTCAAGCGCGCTTCCCATTGGGCGCGCTCCGGCGCGTCTGGGGCCAGCGCGAGGGCCCGGTGCAGACTGCGGGCGGCGGGCTCCCGAAGGTCGCCGTCGAGCCACAGCGACGCCACCTGCGCGAAGAGCGCCGCATGCTCCGGAGACCCGGCCTCGGGGGCCCGGGCCAGCAGCGTCGAGAGCGCGCGGCCCGCGGCGTCTGCATCGCCCCGCCCGAGCGCGTCGCGGGCTTCGGCCTCGAGCCTTCGAACGCCCTCGCGACGACGGGCGTCGAGCCGGTCGAAGAGCTCGTCGAGCGTCCGCTGCCATCCCCACGACTCGAGGGCGGTTTCCCCGAGCCGCAGCCGCATCTGCTCGCGGGCTTGCCAGATGGCGTTCCGGCCGTAGTCGAACATCGCCCGGCGTGCCGCGGCGCGCACGCCCGCGCGCGGGTCGTCCACGAACGACGCCACCACCGGCATCGCATCGATGACGTGCGTCTCACCCCACACCGAGAGCGCGTCCGCGAGCGCGACGGGGCCGAGCCGCTGCACGAGATGGCCCGGCTCGAGGTCGAGCCCGCGGGAGGCGACCCGCGCCCACTCCCGGCCCGCCGCGTCGGGATGGGCTCGACAACGGAGGATCGCGGCCGCCGCCCGATCGCCGAGGCGATCCGCGAGGCGCCGGCCCTCGACCCCCCAGATCCCCGCGTCGAGGCGCAGCACCTCGGGCACGGCCGACAACGACGCGAGCGTGCCCATCCGCTCGAGCGAACGAAGCAAGAGCAGCGGCTCGGCGACCGCGCGCACCGTCCCGTCCCGTCGCTCCGCGAGCAGCGCGGGGATTCCATCGGCCACGTCGACCACGTCGTCGGCCCGTCGGCTGCCGGTCGCGCGCCGGATCGCCTGCAGCACGTCGTTCGCATCCTCGGGGGACGGCCGCGCCGAACGCAGCGCCGAGAGGCGCGCCCGAAGCTCCTCGAGCCGAGCCTCCGGCAGACTCCCGAGCGCCTCGTACGCGCGCTGGCGGACCGCGGGCGCATCGCTGCCGAGCCCGGCGGCGAGCATGGCGATCGGCACCGCGGCCGTCGACGCCGCCACTGTCGGCACCCCTGCGGACGGGCCCGCAGCGGACGGACCCGCAGCGGACGCGCGCCCCACCTCGCGCGACTGTGCCGCAGCGTGGGAGGGCCCCCCCGCGGCCGCCACCACCCACGCCATGAGAGCGAGCGCTAGGGCTCGATCACGAAGGTCGCGAATTCGCCTGTGTAGCTCTTCCAGCGGGTGTCGACCTTGTCGACGCGTGCCGTGGAGGGTCCGCGTTGCGCCCATGCGAGGAAGTCCTTGACCTGGTCCTCTTCCCCTTCGGCGACGATCTCGACCGCGCCGTCAGGACGGTTCTTGACCCAACCGCTGAGCCCGAGCCGACGTGCCTCACGAACCGACGACGCCCTGAAATAGACGCCCTGCACGCGGCCTCGGACCACCAGCTGGATCCGCTTCTGTGCCATGAACCCTCGCTCCTATCGCGACTCGGTCGTCCGGGACAAATTCCCGGCGAACTTGCGGACGCTCAACCGATCCACTACATCTGCGGCCCCCCTTTTATCTCCGAAGGGGCGCAAGAGGTAGTCATGAAGCCCGGTATCCATCCCGATTACAAGGAAGCCACCATCAGCTGCGCCTGTGGCGTGGCCTACCCGACGCAGTCGACCCGCGGGTCGTTCAGCGTCGATGTCTGCAGCGCATGCCACCCGTTCTTCACGGGCAAGCAGCGTATGATGGACACCGCCGGGCGCGTCGAGCGCTTCCGCAAGAAGTACGAGAACCTCCCCGCGGGCGGCGCTCAGCTCAGCTCGAAGAAGGAAAAGGCTGCCAAGCGCGCCAGCAAGAAGGCGGCGGACGGCGAGAACTGAGCCCACGGCGGCCCTCGTTCCGAGGCCTCCGGCGTTGGCTCCCGAGGGAACGACCATGGAGCGCCAGGAAAGCGTGACGCCGAGCCGACCGTACATCGGTGGGCAGGCGGTGATCGAGGGCGTGATGATGCGTGCACCCGGCGGCGTGGCCGTCGCGGTGCGACGCCCCGACGGGAGCGTGGTCGTCAAGGACGGTCCGCTCCCGTCGTCGCTTCGGGCGGCCTTCTGGAAGTGGCCGGGCTTGCGGGGGATCGGGACGCTCTACGAGTCCCTCTCCCTCGGCTACGGTGCGCTGCAATTCTCGGCCGATCAGCAGGAGCAAGGCGCCACGGGCGGCCCGGGGAGCGGGCTCTCCGCGATGCTGCCCACGCTGTTGCTGCCCTGGACCCTCGCGCAGGGCCCCGACGTCACGGACGGCCCGACCGCACCGCAAGAGCCCCCGACCGACGGGGGGAGCGGCGGGTCGCGCGTCGCGATGATCGTCTCGAGCCTGTTCGCGTTGGGGCTCTTCATCGCGCTGCCCCAGCTGCTCGCGACCCTCGCGGGGCGGCTGGCCGGGGTGGAGCTCGGCCTCTCCGACTTCCGGTTCCACGCGTTGACCGGCGGCTTCAAGCTCGTCGTGCTGACGGCCTACCTCGGGCTCATCTCGCGGATCGACGAGATCCGTCGGGTGTTTCAGTACCACGGCGCCGAGCACAAGACGATCTTCGCCTACGAGGCGGGGCTGCCCCTCGACGTCGCGAACGTGCGCGCGCAGTCCACGCTGCATCCCCGCTGCGGCACGACCTTCCTCATCGTGGTCGTCATCGTCTCGGTCCTCGTCGGCTCGATCGTCACGCCGCTCGTGTTGCCGGGTGCGAGCGGTCTCGGCGGGCAGGCCGCGACGCTCGCCCTCCGCATCTCGCTGCTTCCGCTGATCGCGGCGATCAGCTACGAGCTCCAGCGCGCATCGGCGCGGTACTGCACGACCGGTCCGCTGAGGGTGCTGCTGTACCCGGGCTTCCTGTTCCAGAAGATCACGACCCGCGAGCCGGACGACGCGCAGATCGAGATCGCGATCGCCTCGATGGAAGCGGCCGTGTGGCGGAACGACCGCGCCGACGCCGCGGCCGAGGTCCGGGTGTTCCCGACCCTCGAGGCCGCGCGCGCGCGCACCGCGGGCGCTCCGACGCCCGGCTGAGCGCGGATGTTGCCGTTCGACAAGCTGGAGTCGCTCCGGCACCGCCACGACGCGGTCGAGGAGCTGCTCTGCCAGCCCGAGGTGATCGGCGACGGCAAGCGATACATGCAGCTGCGGCGCGAGCACGGAGAGCTCGCCGCGCTCGTCTCGGCGTTCGAGCACTACCAGCGCACGCGTCGCCAGCTCGACGACGACCGGGCCAGCCTCGGGGACCCGGAACTTCGCGAGATGGCGGAGGAGGAGATCCCGCTCCTCGAGGCGACGCTCGCCGACCTCGAGAAGGAGATCGAAGTCCTGCTGCTGCCGTCGGACCCGAACGACGCGCGGAACACCATCCTCGAGATCCGGAGCGGCACCGGCGGCGAGGAGGCGGCGCTCTTCGCCGCCGATCTCTTTCGCATGTACGCGCGCTTCGCCGACAGGGTCGGCTGGAAGGTCGAGATCCTCCACACGAGCGAGGCGAGCGCCGGCGGCTTCAAGGAGGTCGTCGCGTCCGTCAGCGGCGAGCGCGTGTTCTCGCGGCTGCGCTTCGAGGGCGGGGTGCACCGCGTGCAGCGCGTGCCCGCCACCGAGTCTCAGGGGCGGATCCACACCTCGACCGCCACCGTCGCCGTGCTGCCGGAGGCCGACGAGGTCGACGTGCAGATCGACGACAAGGACCTCGAGATCTCGATCGCCGCGAGCGGGGGTCCCGGAGGCCAGGGCGTCAACACGACGAACTCGGCGGTGCAGATCCTCCACCGTCCGAGCGGGCTCATCGTGAAGTGTCAGGACGAGCGCTCGCAGATCAAGAACAAGGCCCGCGCCATGAAGGTCCTGCGCAGCCGGCTCCTCGACCGCGAGCAGGCCGAGGCCGACGCCGCGCTCGCGGCAGAGCGCCGGGGCATGGTGGGCGGCGGCGAGCGCAGCGAGAAGATCCGGACCTACAACTACCCGCAGAACCGGATCACCGACCACCGCATCGGCCTGACCCTGCACAAGCTCGACCTCGTCATGAACGGCGATCTGGACGAGCTGCTCAACGCCCTGCGCGCCCACCACCAGGCGAGCCTCCTCGAGGCGCAGTCTCGACAGGGCTGATCCCGGCCGGAGCGCACCGTGGCACCATGCCACACCGCCCACCAAGGGCGTGGCATAGTGCACCACATCGAGGAGGCGGGACCTCGAAACCTCGCCAGATCCGGGGGACTGGCAAGTGGCATCGCGCGTGCTCATGGCTCTTGCCGGTACGGGCACCTTTCGCCCGGAGAAAGCCAAGATGAGCGGCAAGGTCCTGGTCCTGGACGACGACGTCGACGCGGTGGAGATGCTGGATGCAGCGCTCACGTCGCGAGGGTTCCGGGTGACGTGCGAGACCCGAGCGCTCGCGGCGCTCACGCGCGCGGCGGATGGCGAGTTCGACGCGGTCGTCACCGACCTTCAGCTCGACGAGCTGGACGGCCTCGAGGTCTGCGCGCGGCTCCTCTCGGCGCAGCCCGACCTCCCGGTCATCGTCGTGACGGGGTTTGCGAGCCTGGAGACCGCGGTGGCCGCGCTGCGGGCGGGGGCCCACGACTTCGTCACCAAGCCCATCGACCTCGATCTGCTCGGCCTGACGGTCGAGCGCGCGGTGCAGCACCGGCGGCTCAAGACCGAGGTGAAGCGCCTGCGGGACGAGGTCGACGAGGTCCAGGGCTTCGAGAAGTTGCTGGGCCGCTCGACCGCGATGAAGCGCGTGCTCGAGGTGGTGACCCGCGTCGCGCACACCGACGCGACGGTGCTCGTCACCGGAGAGAGCGGCACGGGCAAGGAGCTGGTCGCCCGGGCCATCCACGATCAGAGCACCCGGAAAGACGGCCCCTTCGTGGCCATCAACTGCGCGGCCGTCCCTGCCACGCTGCTCGAGAGCGAGCTCTTCGGCCACGCCCGCGGCGCCTTCACGGACGCGAAGTCGGCGCGCAAGGGCCTCTTCCTCGAGGCGGATGGAGGGACGCTCTTCCTGGACGAGATCGGCGAGATGCCGCACGAGATGCAGGTCAAGCTGCTCCGCGCGCTGCAGGAGCGCGTGGTGCGGGCCGTCGGTGGGAGCTCCGAGACCCCCTTCGATGCGCGGGTGATCGCGGCCACGCACCGGGACCTCGAGACCGAGGTGCACGAGAAGCGGTTCCGCGAAGATCTCTACTACCGGATTCACGTCGTGGGCGTGCGCGTCCCGCCGCTGCGAGAGCGCGAGGGCGACGTCCCGCTGCTCGCGACACGCTTCGTCGAACGGTTCGCGTCGCGGCACGGCAAGAAAGTCCTCGGGATCAGCCCCGGCGCGATGTCGAAGCTCGTGTCCTATCACTGGCCGGGCAACGTGCGGGAGCTCGAGAACTCGATCGAGCGGGCGGTCGCGCTGACGCAGTTCGACCACGTGATGCCCGACGATCTGCCGGAGCGCGTCCGCGCCCATCGCCCCGACACGATGGTGATGATGCCCGAGACGGTCGAGGAGCTCGTCACCGTGGACGAGCTCGAGCGGCGCTACCTGTTCCACGTCCTCAAGGTCGTGCGGGGGAACAAGTCACGGGCCGCGCGGATCCTCGGCTACGACCGCCGGACCCTGTACCGGAAGCTCGAACGCATCGAGGGTCAGACCGACCCGGCGTCGCCGCGCGCGACCCCGTCGTCCGCGGGGGACGTGCGCTCGCCTGTCAGCTCGTCGGGTCAGCTGCGCAGCCCCGCCTCGCCTGCGAGCCAGCGGCCCGGAGCCGACCACGGCGAGGAAGGCTCGACGGTCGGCATGATGCGGGATGCATCCCCGTGGCGCGAAGGGTCAGGGGCCCACGGCACCTGGCCAGCGACGGTCCTGCTGGTCCACGAGCCAGGCGACATGCAGGAGCTGCTCGAGGCGGTCCTGCTGCAGGAGGGGTTCCGGGTGCGCGCGGCCAGCACGGTCGCGGGCGCGCACGACGCAGGTCCGGCCGACGTGGTGCTCACGCAGGTGATGCTCCGCGATGGGACCGGAGATCAGGTCGCCCTGCAGCGTGCGTCGGTCGCCACCATCGCGCTGACCCGCCGCGGTGAACAGACGGATCCCCGGAGGTTCGCCGCCAGCTTGATCCAGCCCGTCGCTCCGGAGACCCTGGTCGGCGCGGTCCGTGCGGCCCTCTCCGAGGCCAACGAAAACGGCGCGGACATGCCCTCGCATGCCGCGCCGTCGGACGGCGCCACCCGCGCCGCGCAGGCCTGAACTCAGGCCTTCGGGGCCTTCGGGGCCTTCGGGGCCTTCGGGGCCTTGGGGGTCTTGGGGGCCGGCTCGGACGCCTTCGGAGCAGGCGCCTTCGACTCGGACGCCTTCGACTCGGACGCCTTCGGAGCGGACGCCTTCGGAGCAGACGCCTTCGGAGCAGACGCCTTCGGAGCAGACGCCTTCGGGGCGGACGCCTTGGCCGGGGCCGCCGCGCGCGGCGTCGCCAGCAGACGCTCCGCGAGTTCCGTGGCGCGATCGGTGCGCTCCCACGTGAACGAGCCCTTCTCGGTGCGGCCGAAGTGGCCGTACGCCGCGGTGGGCCGGTAGATGGGGCGGAGCAGATCGAGCGTCTCGATCAGCGCGCGGGGCCGGAAGTCGAAGAGGTCCTGAACGGCCTGCGAGATCTTCTCGTCGGCGACCTTGCCGGTGCCGAAGGTGTTCACGTACACGCCCATCGGACGGGCGATCCCGATGGCGTACGCGACCTGCACCTCGCACTTCGACGCGACGCCGCTGGCGACCACGTTCTTGGCGACGTAGCGGGCGAAGTACGCGGCCGAGCGATCGACCTTGCTCGGGTCCTTGCCGCTGAACGCGCCGCCGCCGTGGCGACCGGCGCCGCCGTACGTGTCGACGATGATCTTGCGGCCCGTGAGACCCGCGTCGCCGACCGGACCACCGATGACGAAGCGGCCCGTCGGGTTGACGTGGATCTTCGTCTTCTTGTCGATCATCGCCTTCGGCAGGACCTTGAGGATGACCTCCTCGGTCATCGCCTCGACGATCTTCTTCTGCTTCACGTCGGGCGAGTGCTGCGTGCTCACGACGATCGCGTCGATCCGGAGGGGCTTGTTGTCCGGGCCGTACTCGATCGTGACCTGCGTCTTGCCATCGGGCCGGAGCCACGGGAGCGAGCCGTTCTTGCGCACCTTGGCCAGCCGCTGCGCGAGCTGGTGGGCGAGCTGGATCGGCATCGGCATCAGCTCGGGGGTCTCGTCGCAGGCGAAGCCGAACATCAGGCCCTGATCGCCAGCGCCCTGGTCCTTCGAGAGGCTCGTCTCGATGTTCACGCCCTGGGCGATGTCGGGCGACTGCTGCTCGACGGCCGCGAGGATCGCGCAGTGCTCCCAGTCGAATCCGGTCTCGGCGGTGTAGCCGATCTCCTTGATCGCCTGGCGGATCACCTTGGGGTAATCGATCACGGCGCTCGTGGTGATCTCGCCCGCCACGATGGCGTAGCCGGTCTTCACCATCGTCTCGCACGCGACCCGCGCCCTCGCGTCCTTCTCGAGGATCGCGTCGAGGATCGAGTCCGAGATCGCATCACAGATCTTGTCTGGATGCCCCTCGGTGACCGACTCGGAGGTGAAGAGATAACCGCCCATCGTGATTGACCGCCTTCCGTGCCCCTCGGGGGGGACATTTTCCCCTGAACCGATGCAAAAATCCCTGACAGGGGCGCGAGTTTGTACGAGAGGCCCGCGTGGGTGTCAATGCGGGCACGGACCCGCGAGGGCCCGATCGATCAACGGTGCAGGAACACCGGGTTCGTGACGCCGAAGGGGATTCGACCCGGATGGACGGGCTCGAGGGTCTGGTCTCCGTACGCCGCGACCAGGACGTAGCTGCCCCGACCGTCGGCCACCTCGATCGGCAGGTCCTGCTCGAAGCGGACGTGGGGGCGCAGCGGATCCGGTGCATCGCCGGGCAAGATCTCGACGGTGTCGCGCGTCACGCCATCGACCACGATGTCGAGCGCGTCCACGTCGACCCAGCTGGCCGCTTGAACCCGCACGTGAAGCATCGCCATCGCGCCCACGGTCACGTCGTCGCCCGCGCCGGCCGCGCCCACGGTCGCCTCGACGTAGATGCCGCCGGAGATGGTGGAGTGCCCCTGGGCGACCGCGTCGCGCACGGCCGAGGGCGTGACCTCGGACGGAACGTCCGTGCCGAGGGCGAGGCAGGTGCGCGGATAACCAACCGGCGAGGTCCGCAGCCCGTGCGAGTCGCTCGAGCCGACCGCGAAGATCCGCCGGCCGCGGTCGAGCAACGACAGCCAGTTCCGCACGTGGGCCTCGCGCACGCGCAGCCAGTCGGCGTCGTTGAAGAACTCGACGGCGGTGAACTCGTCGTCCCACACGTCGGGCCGCGCGATCTCGCCGGTCGCGGGATCGTAACCCGCATAGCCGAAGTAGTTCGTGCTGCCGAGCGGGTGGTTGATGATGACGGTGGGTGCTTCCGGCCGCGCGCGGACCGCGTCGAAGACCTCCACCGGCGACATCGTGCGCAGCGGCCGCGTCGGCGCCTCCGGCGTCGGCCACTCCTGCCAGACGGGCGCGCCGCCGTTGGGCGCGTCGGGATCCGGCGTGAGCGGCACGACGCCCATGTGGCCCCAGATCTCCATGCTGCTCATCTCGACCGAGCCGACGACGCCGCTCGCCCACGCCGCGGCGTCGAGCGCGGCCACCTCACGCGTGAAGTCGGCGGCGTATTCGTGGTCGGAGCGCACGGGGATCTCGAGGCCGTCGGCGAGCGCGCCCCGGACCTTGTAGGCGACGTCGTCGTCGGAGTCGTTGGAGCGGCGGGTGTGGATGTGGAAGTCCGCGCATTGAACGCCGGGCGTCTCGACCACCCGCACGAGCGTGACGTCGACGTCGAGGGCATCGCCCTCGGCGGTGATCTCCACGTCCCGCGTCTCGAGCTCGTACTCGTAGCCGCGCGAGACCGTCACGCGCCACGTCCCGACCGGGAGCCGAAGCGTGGCCTCTCCCGTCGCGGAGAGCGTCGTGTGGAGCCGGCCGGACGCGGGCAGTTCCTCGCCGAACGTGCCCGGGACCGACGGCACGCGGCTGTCGCCGCGCGGCTGGACCTGGATGCGCGAGGGAAGTGAGGCCCCGTCCTCGGCGAACGTGCGCACCCGGACCGTGCCGCCGGGGGACAGGGTCAGAGCCACCGACTCGGCGGCCCCGGGAACCGGCGTCGGCGGCACCATGGCATCGCCCTGGCGGAAGGGCTGGACCTGCGCGTCGCCGCCCTCGGGGACGTGCAGCTCGAAGGCCCCGTCCGGCCCGGTCGGCAGGCTGCGCGAGAGGTACGTCCCGTCGGGGCGCGTCGCGTGAACGCGGACCCCGTCCGCAGGCGCGCCCGCGGCGTCGCGCACGATGCCCCGCACCGTACGAAGTCTCTGGCCGTCCTCGCCCGCGACCGCCACGAGGAGCGCGTCGACGCCGCGGCCTGCGCCGACCGTGATCGACGCGTGGTGCGTCTCGGTGAGCGCGCACGCCGCGACCGTGCGCGGCTGCGCGAGACGCGAGACGAAGCCCGAGGCCTCCACGCCCTTGCGGAGCATGCCGCGCGGCTCGGCGTACGCGTAGCTCACGCCGCGCTCGTCGGTGAAGCCCAGCCACGGCACCGCGTCGGCCGACGACGCGTCGAAGCCGACCTGCGGTGCGAAGCCGGGCATCCGCGGCGTGTACATGAACCCGTGCAGCGTGAGCGGCGAGCGCACCGGCAGAGCCGAAGCGGAGGCGTAGGTGATGTGGATCTCGACGACGTTCGAGTCGGGCGCGAGCACGTAGTCGATGGCGGCGGTGACCTCGTCGTACGAGGCGGGAAGCAGCTCCGCGGTGATCGCTTCGTAGAACGGCAGGGCCCGCATCGGACCGCGCGCGCGCACGATCGCAGGCCCGCCGTCGCGCCCGTCCGCGAGCACCGAGACGCGGGTCGTCATCACCGTGTAGCGGCCCGCGAGCAACAGGATCTCGCCGAAATCCGCCGGATCGACGATCGCTCCATCCACCACGCGGCCGATGCCGAGCGGGCGCCCCCCCCACGGGTCGTAGAGGTTCGACGGGCCCTCGTCCTCGATGACCATCGCCACACGGTCGTTGGCGAGGACGAAGCCGCCCTCCTCCCACGTGCCGAGCCCGCTCGGGAAGGGCGGCAGGCGTGCCCCATCGATGCGGCCGGCGCGCGCCTCGCCGGGACCTGCGCCGAGCGGTTCGGGATGGCCCGAGGGGTCGCCGTCCTGAAGGGTCGGAGGCGCCGTGCAGGACGCGACGGACGCGTCGACGCCGGCGTCGGCCACGGGCCCTGGGGGCGCTTCCCCGCAACCGACGAGGCCGAGACAGAGGGCGATCGTGTGACGGAGCGGTGACGAACCCATGAACGGAGCGTAACGGAGCGGCGCGCGGCGGCCCAGTTCCGCGAGGCCTCGTCGGGGCGCCGTCGTGACCGGCGCGCCTCGACGGGCGCCAGGGGTCCGCTCGTTCAGCGGGCCGCGTCCGGCGCGCCCGCATCCGGCGGGTCCGGCACGGCCACGGAGGCGTCGCCGGCCCAGCCCTCGCCGAGGCGGAGCGTGAGGGTCTCGCCACCGGCCGTGAACGCGAGGGTCGCGTCGGGTTGCAGGGTCCCGGCCTGGGGCAAGAGACGGCCGGCCGCGAGCATGTACACCATGGACGTCGTGGCGTCGTCCCCGACCCGCACCGCACCCTGCACGTGATCGAACACGGTGCCGTCCACGGCGGTGAGGACCGCGTCGAACGCCACGCACCCCGAGGAAGGGGCCGCGCTCAGACGTGCCTGGAACTGCACGTGCGAGCCGCCCTGAACGCCACCGATGTGGGGGATGGGAGAGCCGTCCACGAGATCGACGAACGACACGGGCACGACGGGCGCGGCCATGAGATCCGCCGTGCAGCTGTCCATCATGGGCGGAGCCGGACTCGGGACCTGCCAAAAACAGCCCGTCAGGCCCAGAACGGCGCCGAGCGCAGCGGCGGGAATCCAGAGCGAGGATGACAAGGAGTGCACGGACGAGGAGTGAAGCGGACGTGCGACGCGGGCAAGCCGCGGCCTTGCGGCCCGAGAGCGGGACCCACGACGGGTGGTCCAGCGCCAGCCGAAATCTTCATCCGAGGGCGGTCTCGCGGTAACCTGTGCCCAGACCTCGCACACTGTGGTCGCTGCGCTCCCACATTTTCGTTGGCCCGATGACGACAGCCACCTTCCTCGACTTCGCCTCCGCCAACTTCGCAGCGCTCGCCGCGCTGGTGCTGGCGTATGGCGTGTTGCTCGATCGGGCAGGGCCGGGCCGACGCGTGAACCCGCTGGCCATCGGCCTCGTGTTCGGGCTGGCGGCGGTGTTCCAGGTGATCGCGAGTCCCGACATCCTCCCGGGCATCCGCGGCGATCTGCGTCACGTCACGATCGCGGTGGCCGCGGCCTGGGGCGGGCCCGTGGCCGGCGGCACGGCGCTCTTCATGGCGCTCCTCGCGCGGGCCTCGGTCGGCTCGTGGGACGCGGCACCGCTCGCCCTCGCGAGCGCGTCGTTCGCGCTGGCGATGGGCCTTGTCGCGCGGCGGTTCGAGGTCCTCGAGAGCCGCCGAGGGCGGCTCACCTGGTGCGTGCTGAGCGCTTTTCTCCCCGTCAGCGCGGCGCGCTGGATCGGGCACCTGACGTCGTCGACGGTCGTCGCGCCCGTGACCGCGTGGATCGTGCTGTCGTTGGTTCCCATCGCCACGTTGATGGCGACAATGCTCGTGGCGTTGCTCCGGCGCCTCGATGCCCATGCGGTCGCCGAACGCTCACTGCACGACGCCCAGAACGCGCAGCGCCTGGCGCTCGGCGCCGCGGGCTCGGGCTTCTGGCGCTGGGCCGAGGGCGCGACCGAGCTGATCACGGACGCGCACCTCTCGAGACAGCTCGGGCTGCCCCAAGGTCCGGGCCGCTGCGCGCTGCATCCGGAGGACCTGGATGGGGTGGCCATCGCCCTCGGCGCCGGTCTCGAGGCGGAGGTGCGGGTGCGCGGCGGGGACGCGAACTGGCGATGGCTCCGGTTGACGGGGCGCGCGGACGGCGACTCCGGCGAGGCTGCGGCGCACGCTTCTTGGACGCCCGGCGCGGAGCGGGCCGGCGTGGCCGTCGACATCACCGAGATGCGCAGCGCGAGGGAACGCCTCGGGGTGATGTTGCAGCGCGACGCGCTGACGGAGATGCCCCCACCGCACGACGTTCCTCACCCAGGCCAAGGAGCTGCACGATGCCCTCGCGCCCGGTCAGGTGCTCTCCGTGGTCGTGGTGGACATCGCGGATTTCGCGGCCCTGAACATCGCGCACGGCGAACAAGCCGGCGACGAGATCCTCCGCGCCGTCGGCCGCCGGATCACGCACGTGGCCGAGACCCATGGCTGCATCGCGGGACGGGTCGGAGCCGACAGCTTCGCGCTCGGCGAGGTGCGTTCGCACGAAGAGAATCCAGCGAGCGACGGTTCGTCCACCGAGCTCGCACGTCGGGCGCTCGCGGACGCGACCGGATCCGTGGCCCTCGCCGGGCTCGAGGTCGCGCTGAGCGGCTACGCCGGCGTGGCCCGGGTGAGGCGCGCCGACGGCCTCGACACCCGGGACGTGCTGGTGGCCGCGGAGAACGCGGCGATCGTCGCACGCACGCGTGGACACGGGGCGATCGCCGAGGAGGGCGAGCACACGCGCCGGGAGGTCGGCGAGCGGCTCGCGATGGAGCGCCGTCTCTCGCTTGCCGTCGAGTCGAACGAGCTCTCGCTCGCCTGGCAAGCGCAGTTCGCGAGCAGTGGCGAGCTGGTGGGCGTGGAGGCCCTGCTCCGCTGGCAGACCCCCGACGGTCCGATCTCCCCGGTGCACTTCATCCCCATCGCCGAGCGGACCGGGGCCATCCTGCCGATCGGGGAATGGGTGCTCGCCGAGGCGTGTGCGAACCTCAAGCGCTGGGAGCAGGCGGGATTGCCGGCCTCGTTCGGGCGCATCGGCATCAACGTCAGCCTCGTGCAGGTCGAGCGTGGCGATCTCGCGGTGCGCTTCCCGGCGATCTGCCAGGCGCACGGGGTCTCTCCGCGGCGCTTCGAGCTCGAGGTCACCGAGTCGCTGATGATGCGGGATCCCGAGGGCGTCGGGCGGACCATCGGCGCCCTGCGCGAGGCCGGTTTTGCGCTGGCGATCGACGATTTCGGCACCGGATTCTCGTCGCTTTCGATGCTTCGCAAGCTCCCCTTCGAGCGGCTGAAGATCGATCGCGCCTTCACCTGCCGGATCGTACACGACGCCTCCGACCGGGCCTTGGTCGGCGCGATGATCGACCTGGCCCGCAACCTCGACATGAGCGTGATCGCCGAAGGCGTCGAGAGCCTCGAGGAACTGCGCTCGCTCGAGGCCCTCGGCTGCCGCGCCCATCAGGGCTACCTCGGGTCGAGGCCGCTGCCGGCCGCGGCGTTCGAGCCGCTGCTGCGGGCCGGCCGGGTCACGATGACCCCACCCGGGTGAATCCGCGGCGGCGCCGCCCGCGTGGGCACGGCGCCGCCCGCGTTGACACCGCGAGCGCGCGGCCCGGTCGCCGTCCAGGCACGGGCCACGCGCTGTCTGCCTGACGCGAAGTCTCAGTGCCCGGCGTGCGGCGCGAGCAGTTCGGCCGCCTCCGCCGCGCCCGGACCATCGGTGTCTCGCATCGCGAGCAACGCGCCCCGCGCGTTGAGGCCGAGCAGGGCTGCGGCCACCGTGCGCCGGACCGCGGCGTCGGAGTCCTGGGCGCGGACCTCCAGCAACCGGCGGATCGCCCGGGCCGACGGCGTCGCGGGTCCACCCGTCGCGCCGCGCAGCGCGAGGGCGTAGCGGTCGAACGGCAGGCCGAAGTTCCGGTCGCGAAGCCTCAGGGCGTGGGCGACGTGGGGCACGATGCGGTCGGCATCGACCTCCCACGTCATCTCGGTCAGCTGCATGTTCACGTGCGTGGCGAGCGCCGCGTCCGCCGAAAGCGCCGCCGTCAGCGCGGCCGCCGACGCGTCGTCGCCACCGAGCGCGAGCGCCACCGCCGCGAACCTCCGCGCACGCTCGTCGCCCAGGAGCGTGACCAGCTCCGCGCGCACCTCGGGTCCCGCCTGCTCTCCCACGATCACCACCGCCGCGCGCGTGCGCTCGTCGTCCTCCCCGCCCCGCACATAGCCCATGAGCCGTGCGAGGGCGGAGGCCGGGGTGCGCCGGCGAAGCGCGCGCACGAGCGATTGCCGCACCGGCGCCGGCGTCCGTGCGTCCATCGCGCGGTCGACCGCGGTGTCG
>CAIKNO010000403.1 GCA_903828805.1 uncultured Sandaracinus sp.
ACCGCGCGCGGGTAGCCGGTGCCCGAGAACGCGTAGGTGACGTCGGACTCGCCATCCACCTCAACGCGCCCAAGCAGGTAGCCGTCGGCGTCCAGCTCAGCCCACGCCACATCGACCAGCGACACCCGAAAAGTGACCGGATTGGCGACCACGGCACCCTCATCCGGCGAGAGGATAGCGACGACCGGTGCTCCCGCGCGCGAGCGGGGAGGACGTCAGCTCGGGGACGTCGTAGCCTACACCGGGAGTCAGCCCGCTCGGGCGCCGCGCTCGTGCAGCCAGGGACCGAGGAAGGCCTCGGTCTCGGCCAGCACGGTGGGCATCGACGCAAAGAGGTTGTGCCCGTCCGCCAGCTCGAGGAAGCGGACCTCGGGGTGCGCCGCGGCGTAGCGGCGGGACACGCCCACGTCGACGGTCTCGTCGTGGGTCCCGTGGACGAGGAGGAGCGGCGCCTTGATGTCGGGCGGGGTGGCCCCGATGCGGTCGACGTCGTGGAGGAAGTCCACGCCGAGCGGGCGGAGTCGGGCCTCGGTCTTGTCGCGCATCGGCACCCAGCCGACCTGTTCCCAGAGCCAGGTCCCGAACGGGCGCTGGGCGCGGAGCCGCCCCAACTCCAGCGCCGGGGCGTAGAGCACCACCGCCGCGACCCGGGGGTCCTCGGCCGCCACCTGGGCTGCCACGTAGCCCCCCAGGCTCGTTCCGAAGAGGATCGCCCGGTCCGCCGGTCCGCCGATCGCGGCGCGCGCCGCCGCCACCATGGCGGTCGGGCCCATCGTGCGGAAGTCCGGTACGCGGAGGTCCACCGTCTCCAGGGTGTGACCCCAGGACGACAGCAGTTGACCAACCGCGGCGCCTTTGACCGACCGGACACCGGTCCCCAAACCAGGGAGATAGAGCCAGCGAGAAACGGCGCGCATCCACGAATTCTAATCCAGGTGGCCAAATCTGGGCCGATCGGAAGCCGACGGTTGGTTGACAGTGGGGTGACGAATCGCGACAAACCCGCACCGGTGGAATAGCGAACGTGACTTCCCGGAGCCTTCGTGTCCACCCTCCTGTTTCTCCGCGATGTCGTCCGCAGCCCGATCCAGATGGGCGCCGTGGTGCCCTCGAGCCGTCACCTCGCTCGCGCGATGGTGGACGAGGCGCGCATCGGTCCCGATGACGTGGTGGTGGAGCTCGGAGCCGGAAGTGGTGCGTTCACCAAGGAGATCGTCGAGCGCCACCCGTCCAATCCGCTCCTGGTCTTCGAGTTGAGCGCGACGCTGGCTGAGTCCCTCGTGGCGAACTTCCCCAGCGCCAAGGTCGCGGCGGCACCGGTCGAAGAACTTCCGGCGATCGCGCGGCGATTCGGGATCTCCCGCATCGACCGGGTGGTCAGCGGCCTGCCCTGGGCGCTCTGGAGCGAGGAGCGCCAGGCCGCGATCCTCGACGCGTTGATCCCCTACCTTTCGCCCGATGCGCGCCTCGTCACCTTCCACTACGTCCACAGCCGTGCCCTCGGGCGCGTCGCCACGATGCGGCGCCTGCTGTTGGAGCGCTTCAGTCACGTGACGAACAGCGACGCGGTGTGGGCCAACGTGCCGCCTGCCTACGTGCACATCGCCGAGGGACCCAAAGGTCCACGTGCCGGCTCCGCCATCGAATCGTGAACGGTTCGTCGCCAAACGTTGCACATCCGAATCAGGGTAGCATTCCCCCGAATGGTACAGGCGCCCTACCGTGATGCCCACTCCGCCGGATCGTCTGCCCGCGCCCCTCGGCCGTGAGGAGCCCGCTCATCCGGCCTCCGCGCTGGCACGGGTGTTCCTCAACGAGAACATCAACTTCCTGGTGACCAACCGGCTCCCTCGTCGCTTCGCGACGCGGGCGGCCGGTCGGATGAGCAAGATCCGGAATCGCTGGCTCACCAAGGCGAGCCTCGTGGTGTGGCGCCTCTTCGCCGACGATCTGCGTCTGGGCGAAGCCCGTGAGCAGCACTTCGAGAGCCTCCACGACTGCTTCATCCGCCAACTCAAGCCGGGCGCTCGGCCGATCGCCGCGGAGCCCAACACCGCGGTCTCCCCGTGCGACGCGATCGTCGGTGCCCACGGTCGGGTGCGCGACGCCACGGTGTTTCAGGCGAAGGGGTTTCCCTATCGCCTGAAGGACCTCCTCCACGACGACGAGCTGGTCCGCCGCTACGAGAACGGTACGTTCATCACGTTGCGCCTGAAGGCGAACATGTACCACCGGTTCCACGCGCCGAGCGCGTGCCGGATCACCGAGGTGAACTACATCTCGGGTGACACCTGGAACGTGAATCCCATCACGCTCAAGCGGGTGGAGAACCTGTTCTGCCGGAACGAGCGTGCGGTGCTCGACATGGAGCTCCCGGACGGCACCCGCGGCCTCACCCTCGTCCCTGTGGCGGCGATCCTGGTGGCGAGCATCCAACTCCACTGCATCGGGACCACGCTGGACCTCAAGTACAAGGGCGCCAACCACCTGCCGTGCGACGCCCGGTACCGGAAGGGCGACGAGCTCGGCTATTTCCACGCGGGTTCCACCATCCTCGTGTTCGCGGACCATCGCTTCCAACTCGCCCCGGGCGTCACCGAAGGTGACGTGATCCGAATGGGCGAGCCCCTTCTTCACGCAACTCCAGGAGTCCTGTCATGATCGACGCCGTCAACGCCGACGCCCCCATGAGCTTCGCGGAGGAGCTGCGTGTTCAGCGCTGGGACGACCATCGCTACTACCACCAGAGCCGCATCAACCAGTCGCTCCACTTCCTGAGCGCGTGCACCTTCCTGGTGGTCTACGTGCTCATCCCGTTCGAGCCCGCCATCGCCGCGGTGCTCGGTTGGGTGGTCGCGATGTGGGTCCGTCAGATCGGGCACTTCTTCTTCGAGCCCCGCGGATTCGACAAGGTGAACAACGTCTCCTTCGAGGAGAAGGAGAACATCAAGGTCGGCTTCAACCTCAACCGCAAGGTGGCGTTGCTCGCCGTGTGGCTCGCGGTGCCCGCCCTGGTTTGGTTCGACTCGTCGATCTTCGGGCTTCTCGATCCGGTGGTGAGCCGCGACGCGTTCTTCGATCGGATCGGCTGGGGTTGGATCGGGCTCGCCTTCGCCGGGCTGCTCGCGCGCACCTTCTGGCTCATGGCCACGCGCAACGTTCAGACGGGCGCGGTCTGGTTCACCAAGATCGTGACCGACCCCTTCAACGACATCAAGACCTACTGGAAGTCTCCGTACTACCTCGCGAAGGGACAGCTCCTCGATCCGATGGATCACGTCCACAGCTGATCGCGTCCAACACTGGGTGAGGGCGGCCCGCGGGCCGCCCTGCTTCGTTTTGGGACGCGGGGTCTGGGACACACGCGAGAAGGGCGGCCCTGGGGCCGCCCTTCCGTGGGTCACCGAGGTCTACGGGGCGAGGCTCAGCGGCTCGAACGGGCCGCGATCTCAGGTTGCTGCGCCTCAACGGGGGGCGCCAGCCGGGGTTGGGTGACCGGCCGCCCGAGGAGCGCGCGGAGCAGCTCCCGGGCCACGGTGCGCTTGATCTCCTGGGTGGTCAGCTCGGCGTTCGTCCACCACCAGCCATCGGCGGCCATCGCCTCGGCGGCCGAGACGAGCCGTCGGGCGATGTCCTCGAACTCGGCGTCGGTCGTGGCGTGGCTGAAGATGAACCGCCCGGTGCCGATCCACGCCGGCATGATGCCCGCGGCGCGGAGGTAGTACTGGAACATCCAGTGATACCGGCCGGGCTGGGTGTAGGTGGTGGACCAGATGGCGGTGAACGCGCCCACCCGGACCGGGTAGCCGGCCCGCTCGAGCCGGGTGTTGAGGTCGGCGGCGCGGCCTTCCCACGTGGCGTCGAGGTTGGTGTACATCGCGCGCGCTTCGGGCAGCTCGATGTGCTGGAGGAACTCGTTCATCGCCGTCATGACGTACGGATGAGCGTTGAAGGTGCCACGCGCGAAGCAGACGTCCGCCGGCGCCTCTGGGCGATACCGCCGCATCCAGTCGTGCCGCCCACACACCACGCCGACGGGGAATCCGCCGCCGAGGGTCTTGCCGTAGGTGACGATGTCCGCCTTGACGCCGAAGTACTCCTGTACGCCGCCCCGGGCGAGGCGGAAGCCGAGGAAGACCTCGTCGAAGATCAGCGCGATCCCCCGTTCGGTGCACACTTCCCGGAGTTGGTTCAGCCAGGCGGTGTAGGCGGCCCGGTCGTAGCGGAAGCTGCGATCGTTGCTCACCAGGGTCGAGTCGGACGGCGGGGAGCCGTTGGGGTGCATCGCTTGGATCGGATTGACGAGCACACAGGCGATGTCGGTGCGGGTCCGGAGCACGCGGAGCGTGTTCGCGCCCATCTCCTCGAGGGTGTAGACCTCACGGGCGGGGCGGGGGTTGCCCGGGCCCGCCTGCACCCCGTCCCACCACCCGTGGTAGGCGCCACAGAAGCGCACCACGTGGGAGCGACCGGTGTGGTACCGGGCCAGGCGGACCGCCTGCATGACCGCCTCGGTGCCGGACATGTGGAAGGTGACCTCGTCCATCCCGCTGATCGCCTTCAGTCGGGCCACGTTGTCCACCACCACCGGGTGGTAGGTGCCCAACACGAGACCCACGTCGCGGGCCCGTTCGACGGCGCGGTCGATGTTCTCCTTGTAGAACTCGACTCCGAACACGTTGACCCCGTAGGACCCGCCGAGGTCGTAGGACCAATTCCCGTCCAGATCACACACCCGCGAACCCTCGGTCTTCTCGACCACGGTCGGCACGGGGAGCGCCTTCTGCACGATGTCACGGAACTGGAAGGGCACCCGGTAGGCGTTCACGAAGTCGGCGTCGGAGATGCCCTCCCGGAGGGTCGCGCTCGCGGCCAGGGTGCGGGGGGCGCGGGTCTGGAACTGGTCGCGCAGCCGGGCGAGGCCCCGTCGCCGGCGGCTCACCACGTCGTCCGGCGCGTTGTCAGCGGCGTAGAAATGGTCTTCGTCGTAGCTGTACCCGGGCATGAGCCGGGAGAGCGTGAGGGCGGTGAACGGATGCCCGGCCAGGGAGCGGTGCTTCGCCCGTGACAACCACCACCGGTCGCGAATCCGGAAGGGAAGGTTGAGCCGGCGCAGCGCCTTGAGCAATCCGGAGACGAGCTTGCTCACGCGCCCCCCACCGAGGCGTCCACCACGTCTCCGTCGGCGTCGATCTGGACCGGCAGGCGCACGACCGCGCGGCTCGGGTGATCCCCTTCGCGCAACGACGCGCGGTAGGCGGCGGCATCGAGGATGGCCGTGAATGGCAGGGGAACCTGGTTCCGCTCGGTGAACTCCCGCGCCGCCTCGCCCATGCGGGTGCGGGTGGGGGTGTCGAGGAGGGTCTGCATCGCGTGGGCGAGGCCGCCCACATCCCGCCCGCTCACCACGAGGCCGGTGACGCCGTCCTCCATGAGCTCAGACGGACCACCCACGCTCGAAACCACGACCGGAAGGCCCGAAGCCTGGGCTTCGAGAGGGGCATTTCCCCAGGTGTCGGTGGTGGAGGGGAAGACCTTGACGTCCGCCGAGGCGATCGCCGTGCAGAGGTCCTTGCCGTCCAGGAACCCGGTGAAGGTGACCGGGAGGCCCGCACACAGGCCCTCCATCTCCTTCCGGAACGGCCCATCACCGACGAGGATGAGGTGGGTGCCGGGGTTGCTCGTGTGTACCTGACGGAACGCGGCGGCGACCAGGGCGAGGTTCTTCTCCACGCCCAGGCGCCCGACATAGATGAACTTCACCACCGCGTCTTCGTTCTCCAGCCCGAAGCGCTTCCAGAAGCCCGCTTGACGGTTGCGCGGGTGGAAACGTTCCACGTCGACCCAACGGTCGAGGATCAACAACTTCCGCTTGCGGAGCCCACGCTTGTGGAGCAACCGCGCGATGTACTTGGAGGGCACGATGACCTCGTCCACCGAGTGGTAGAAGACGATCATGTACTTCCACGCCACCGCCTCCAAGGTGATGTCCCGCGTGTAGTTCTCGACGTACTCGGGGAAGCTCGTGTGGTAGGTCGACGCCGTCTCGATCTGGAGGACCTTCGCGACGAACAGGCCGGCCAACCCGAGTGTGCCCGGGGTGCTGATCTGCATCTTGGTGAACCCCGACTCCTGCACGTAGCGGAGCAGGTCGAGCAGCGGCGGGAAGCGGACGGAGAGCCCCTCGTACTCGGGGAAGTCGAGCGTGCGGATGGCGGTGAAGAGCTTCAGGCGCCCCGCCTCCACCCAAGCCGCGACCTCGGGGTCCTTCATGAACTGCGCACGTTCCTCCTCGGAAGACACCCCGGTCACCACCGTGAGGTCCAGGCCGCGGCGGGGGGCCTCACGCATCATCCGGCGGATGGTGCCGGTGACACCGTTGATCTCGAAGAAGGTGTCGGTGAACAACACCAGGCGCTCGGCCTGTTCGAGGCGGAAGGCGGTGCGCACGTCGCGCGCCACCATGCAGTCGCTGCTCTGCTGGAGGAAGCTGACCAGGTAGGGCGCGGACACGAAGAGGTTCGACGAGACCATGGCCACCAGCTCCTTGATGGCCATGACCAGGTTGCCCTTGCAGGCGACCCGGAGGTTGTCGAAGTAGACGGCGAACACCCGGCTGAGGAGGGTGTTGAGCACCAGGAAGATGCGCTCGTCGGCGCCCACGGTGGCGAGCAGCCGCTCGCGGAAGGGCATGTCGGCGAGGAGCAGGTAGACCTGGTCGTTGAGGATCTCCTCGAAGGTGCGACCGGCCTTCGGCGCGGAGCGCATCTGCGCGGTCCACTGGTGCATCAGCGCGCGCGCGCGGAAGATGATCCGGTCGAGCATCGGCTCGGAGTCCGACGCGAACACCAGCCGCATGAGCGAGCGCGTCGGGCCGGAGAGCCCGAGGGTGGAGCCGCCGCCGTTCCCCTTCTCCCGGAGCTCGCTGCCGTCGTGGACGAGCTTGAGGAGCGCGTGGGCGAGGGTGATGGGCCCACCGTGGTCGCCGCCGGGACGGGATTCGCCGTGGCGGATGCAGTCGATGAGGCCGTTGGGGGTGGGCTTCTCGCCGAGGTAGGGGAACTCGGTCCAGGTGCGCCCCGGGTTGATCCCGGCGTGGTCGTCCGAACCGCCCACCACCGACTTGTTCCAGGGCGTGGGGCCCTTGGGGACCAGGTTGTGCTGGTTGGCCATGCGTTCGATGGCGGCGCGGTCCAACGAGCGGAGCATACGACCCGTGAGGTCGTTCAGCGCCCGGGTGCGGGCGCCGTTCTGGATCTCGAAGGTGTTGCACACCACCATCATCTTCTCGAGGTGCTCGAGGCGCAGCGAGCCTTCACGCCCGTAGGCGCGGTTCTGGGTGCTCATCAGCGGGTGGGTCATGAAGTAGGTGATGCGGTTCCCGGTCGCGATCTCGCGGGCGATCTCCTCGTCGAGGTACGCGATCATCTCGAAGACGTTCTCGCGCCGGCGCATCACCTCGCTGAACTGCGCTTCGGTGACGTTCGCCACGGTGACGTGGATGCGACAGCCGTCGTCCGGGAAGGTGGTGGTGATCTCCGAGCTGATGAAGACGTCGGTGTGACCGGCATCGAGGAGCTCCTTGGCCCCGTCGATGGAGTTGTGGTCGGTCAGGGTGACGAGGTCCATCCCGCGCTCACGAAGCATCTTGTGAAGCTTCTTCGGATCGGAGTAGGACTCAGGGATCGAGAACGCGTTCGCGGCGTAGTAGTCCGTGACGTTCGACGCATACGAGTGTAGGTGGAAGTCCACCTTTCCAATGCTGGCGGAAATCAAGGCGCGGCTCCGAGAACAAACCCGCTCGCGAAATGCCAGCGGATGTCAGGGTAATCTTTGGTCACGAGGGGTGGGTGTCCGTTCTGCGAGCATCGTGCAACGCCTACGGGTCGGACAATTCCGGCAACGCCAGAGTGTGCGCGTTCGAGGTGGACTGGTCGTGTGACAGAATTGGAACGAGGTGAGGCGACGGGGAAGGTCTGCAACACCTCGGGAGGAGAATAGATGGGATGAGGCGGCCGGTGCTCCACCCGGAGCACAACGTGCACCCTGATACGAGCGAAGCTCAACGGAGTCACCGGCCATGACCGAGTATAGCACCTGCACCGTCGGCATCGACCTTGGAGACCGCAAGTCGGTCGCCTGCATCTACAGTCCTGGCGTGGTCGTCGACTGGTTCGAGTTCGCGATGACGCCCGATGGTGTGCGGGCGGCATTTGCGGGCAAGGGCTACCGCACGGTCGCCATGGAAGCCGGGGCGCAATCCGGCTGGGTGACTCGGCTATTGCAGGATCTCGGCTACAAGCCTCTGGTCGCCAACCCGCGCAAGCTCAAGGCGATCTCCGCGAATGAGCGCAAGAGTGATCGCAACGACGCGTTGATCCTCGCCAAGCTTGTTACGGCCGACGCCTCCCTGCTGCACCCCATCGAACATCGCTCCGAGGCCCGCGAGCTCGGCATGACCGTGCTGCGCAGCCGGGACACACTCGTGCGTACCCGGACCAAGCTGATCTCCACGGTGCGCGCGATGTGCAAGGGCGTGGGCGCCCGCTTGAAGTCGGGCGGCGCGGACGGGTTCGCAAGCCGCGAGGCCGAGGTCCCCGAGGTGCTCGCGCCAGCCACCGCCGGCCTGTTCGCCGCGCTGCGTGTGCTCAACGAGCAGATCGCCGTCTACGACACCCAGCTCGAGGTCATGCTCGAAACCCAGTTCCCCGAGGGGCGGCTGGTCCGCCAGGTGCGCGGGGTGGGGCCTGTCACCGCCCTCGCTTTCGTCCTCACCATCGAGGACCCGAAGCGTTTTCCCGACGGCCGAACCGCCGCGGCCTACCTCGGCCTCGTCCCCCGACGGGACCAGTCTGGTGCCGTCGATAAGCAACTCAGCATCAGCAAGACCGGCAACACCTTCGTTCGCCGTCTGCTCACGCAGTGCGCCCAGTACATCCTCGGTCCGCTCGGCCACGACTGCGACTTGCGTCGCTGGGGCCACACGCTGATGGAGCGCGGTGGCAAGAGTGCAAAGAAGCGCGCGATCACCGCCACCGCTCGCAAGCTCGTTGTCCTCCTCTTCCGCCTCTGGAAGCGCGACGAGGTCTGGATTCCCCTCTACAACGCAGGTTCGTCCTCGGCCCCACTCGCCGACGCGGATCGTCCCAAGCCTGCCGTTCTGGCTGACTGCGCATGCGACTTCGACGACACGGGTGACCGTGGACGTCGTCGGATAGATTGCAGCGCCACCGACGGCTCGGACCCCAGCATGCACCAGCCCCAAGCGGGTCAACCAAAGAGTGCGAATAGAAGCGTGGGCAACGGGACGACCTCGTCAGCGAAGAAGGCACCGAAGAAGAACCCTGCCCGCCACGCCGGGTTACCGGCACCTCATCCTGCGACCGCCAACGGCGACCGTGGAGGCCCCAAGCCCGGCGATGGGGTAGCGCCCTCGCCGGGTCCCACAACCCCGAGCTCGGCCGCGGGCTCCCATGGAGGCCCCCAGAACAAAGACCGGGGACCTGTGCGACCGGCAACCTGCGTGGGGCCCCAGCCCCCACGTGGGAAACTCACCCCGAGGAGTGAAAAAGACCATCCCCACCCTTGACGTCACCGGCCGCCTCATAGTCGGCATGAACGGCCTGTCGGTAAGCACACTTCGGTAGCGTACACCCAGCGGGCCCCTGTCCGCAAGCACCCGGACCCGCCCAAAGCCGCGTTGCCGGACCGCCATCGACGCCGTTTTGCAACCCCAGGCACAGCTCCCCCGTCCGGCCCCGCGCGCGCTGGAAGCCGGTCTGGATGGACCTACGCCCCCCGGACCTCGCCCCCTACGCCGCCGCAGGCGGCCCCGTCGCCCGCAGCAACCCGCTCACCACCTGCGTCGTCGCCGGCTCGCGGATCACGATCGACCGCAGCTTCATCGGCTTGTTGCAGTGCGGACACGCCCAGCCGTCCACCTCGAACACCCGCTTGAGCAATTCGGCCCAGCACCGGCGCTCCTCGGCCCGAGCTGTCGTCTCGCGCCTGGATTCTGCCTTCACCAGCTTGAGCGCGGCCCGCGCCTCCCGTTCGGCCTCCGTCGAGGTCGGAACCTTCGGCACGACTTCCGCCCGCAACGCTGCGTTGCCCGCCAGGACGCCCGCGTACAGCACCTGGTTGGCGCGCGGCGGAGGGACGATCGCCGCGAGCTTCTCTACGAATTCCTGCGTGGACAGCTCGATTCCCGTCGTGCCGTCTGACCACGCCCCCTTGAACCTCAGCAGCACGCGCCCATTGGGCAGCCGCTCCAGTCTACCCAGCGCAAGCGGCGGACGCAGGACGTAGCGACACAGTCTCTCCAGGCCACCGCGATCGCTCGCACCGAAGGACACGTTCGCGTGGATGTTATACCCCTCAAAGGCGGCACACCGCGGCCCCAGGGCAATCTCCCGACCACCAAGACGCTGCGTCCGGCGCGCTTTTTTGCCCGCGCGCTCCCCTGTCGCGGCCATCCCCATCAGCGACGCGAGCTGCAAGAACCCCTGGGCGTCGTCCTCCCCCACGTCCGGGTCGTCGTCGTGCGCCTCGCCGCTGAACCCGCGCGCGCTCAGCCACCGCTCACACGCTGTCGCGATGTCAACCGCGAGGGCCTCGATGTCCTCGTTTGTGGGTGTGGCCTGGAAGAACCGCAGCGCGGCGTCCGCACCACAATCGTAGACGCCGTCGAGGTGCACGACGTGGAAGTGCACGTTGAGATTCAGCGCAGAGCCAAAGCGTTGGATCGAGGTGACGGCGCCGCTCTTCCCACGCGGGCGGCCCGTCGCCTTCCGGTACCACCGTGTGATGCGGCGTAGCGCGACGCGCAAGACCCCATCGACCAGATCCGTCCGGCGAGCCAGGAGCCAGCGACGTCTGAAGGGCACCGTGATCACCCCACGCGTAGCGCTCGACAAACGCCCTGCCCTCGTGCCCCAGCCGCTCGCGCAGCGCCGGGTCGCTCCCCAGCTGCCACGCCCCTCCGCGAGGAAGCCATGCTCCACTCCCGCACTGCGGCGGTCGGTTGGGGCCGCGGGGCGCTCCCGGACCTCA
>CAIKNO010000404.1 GCA_903828805.1 uncultured Sandaracinus sp.
CATCGTGCCCCCGATGCCGCCCCCGATGCCCATGCCCGAGGACGCCGGCATCGTGCCCCCGATGCCCATGCCCGAGGACGCCGGCATCGTGTCCCCGATGCCGCCACCGATGCCGCCGCCGCGGGTGGACGCCGGCCCCCCCGAGGAACCGGACTCTGGCGCCATCCCGCCGATGCCGCCGCCTCCTCCGCCGATGCCCGCGCCGTGACGCTCCTTCCGCGCGCGCTGGAGATCTGGGCGACCGAGAACCTGCTGCGCGGCGTGCCCGGGATCGAGGTCGCGTCGGCCTTGGCCGCCGAGGGGCTCGACGCTGCGGACGCGGAGCGGGCGGTCTCGCACATCACCGCTTCGCCGATCTTCGCGGCCGCGCGTCCCTTCGCGCGGGATGCGCGCCGCGCGGCGATGCTCGGGCGGCTGAGAAGGACGATGGCCGCCGTCGGCACGTCCGTACCGCGCCACGCGGGCATCGACGCCGCGGCGTTCGCGAACACGTTCGTTGCCCACGGCGTGCCCGTCGTGCTGACGGACCTCGTGACTCGATGGCCTGGATTCGGACGCTGGACTCCGAACACCTTCGCGGAGCGCTTCGGCGACGTCGAGGTGGACGTGATGCAAGGGCGGGAGTCCGACCCGGACTACGACCGCAACGCCGCGCGGCACACGACGCCGATGTCCATGCGGCGCCTCGTGGAACGCATCTCGGAAGGGGCGAGCAACGACGTGTACCTCGTCGCGCGCGGCAGGGCGCTCGAGCGCACGCCGCTTTCCGCGCTCCTCGACGAGGTCGCGATGCCCGAGGGGTACCTCGGTCCCGGCAGCGGCGGAGCCCAGCTCTGGCTCGGGCCGGAAGGCACCGTGACGCCCTTGCATCACGACACCTCGAACATCCTGTTCTGCCAGGTGCACGGCCGAAAGCGGTGGCGGCTCTTTCCCCCGCACGAGCCGGCGGCCCTCGACCGCGCGCGTTCGCTCTACTCGAGCCTCGACCCCGAGGCCTTCGTCCCGCCGGGCGCGACGATGTTCGACGTGGTCCTCGAGCCCGGCGAGGCGCTCTTCGTCCCGGTCGGGACCTGGCACCATGTGCGCGCGCTCGACCCGTCGATCAGCGTGGCGTTCAACCGCCTCGCCTTCCCGAACACGTTCGACTGGTACCGGCCCGGGGAGTTCTGAGCGACACGGCGCGCGTCACTTGGCGAGGTCGCGCTCGAAGGCATCGAGACCTCGGGGCTGAGGCCGGCCGGGTGGCGCGGCCGGGGAGTCGAACCAGGGATCGAGGACCGGCCCCTCGGGGCTCGGCGAGGTCGCAGGGGTCCGCGGCCGTTCGGTGCGAAGACGACGACCGCGGGCCGCAGCTGCTTCGGAGGTCACATCCGGCGCCTCGGCGCCGCGAACATCGTCGGAACCGCCGGGTGCGATCTCCCGCGGCGGCGAAGGCGCGGTCGCTGAAGGCTCCTCCGCGGGGACGACCGGAGTCGACGGACTGCCGCCGGCCGGCGCTGGACCATCGACCGGCACGGTCCCCGGGAGCGCGCCTGCGACCGCCGCGGGCGCGGACGACGCCGAGACCGGAACCGTCGGCCCCCGGGACGGCGCGGCAGGGGGCATGTTCGCGGGCATCACAGGGATGCCCCCGCGCGCGGCCTCGGGCGTCGGACCACCCGGTCGAGGCCACCACACCCACGCGGCGACCAGCGCACCGAGCGCCAACACGAGCCCCACCGACAGGGCGAGCGCGACGGCCCGGAGCGCGGCCCGAGCGGCGCGTCCGTCCTCGCCGCGCGCGGCGTCGGGCGCCGGCCCTGCGCCGCC
>CAIKNO010000405.1 GCA_903828805.1 uncultured Sandaracinus sp.
CGCGCTCCCCCACGCGTTCGACGCGTGGTTCGCCAAGGCCTGCGCCGCGGCGCCTCATGCCCGGTTCCAGAGCGCCGCCGAGTTGGCCCGCGAGCTGCGAAAGATCGCCGGGCTCCCGCGCAGCCCGAGCCTCGGCCGCTCGCTGCCCCCGTCGGACAAGGACGCGTTCGACACGCTCCGCCCCTCCCGGGCCCCCCACTCACTCGCCCCCGAGGGGGCGTCACGTCCGCCTCCGATGCCGCCTCTCCCACCCGACGACACCCACGCGATGGCGCGGCTCGCCGAGGTGATGCAGCGAGACCCCAAGGGCGCCTGAGCCGCCCCGTCGAAGAGAACACCGGAACGCACGATGGACGACAAGCGCGTGCTGATCGCGGACGACGACCCCGACGTCCGAATGCTCGTGGCCACGGCCCTCAAGGCCTGGGGGTTCGAGCCCATCGCCGTCTCGACCGGCCCGGAGGCCGTCGCGGTGATGCTCGCCACCGGGGCCCCACCGCGCGCCATCCTCGACTGGATGATGCCGGGGCTGACCGGGGTCGACGTGTGCCGCGCCATCCGCGCCGTCCGAAAGGAAGGCGCGCCGCCGTACCTGGTGCTGCTGACCGCGCGGGTCGGAGGCGACGACGTCGTGCAGGCGCTCGAGGCCGGGGCCGACGACTACGTCCGCAAGCCCTTCTCGATGCCCGAGCTCCGCGCCCGCATCTCGCGCCGGAGCGCGGCCGCCCCCGAGAGCCACACGGCCGAGCGCATCGCCTCCGGCTCCATCCTCGGCGACCGCTGGTGCCTCGGCGCGCCGCTGCAGGCCGGGGGCATGGGGGACATCTGGACCGCCCACCACGTGTCGCTCGGCATCGAGGTCGTGGTGAAGCTGCTCCGGTCGGAATTCGTTCGAGATCCGATCGTCCAGGCCCGCTTCGAGAGCGAGGCCCACGCCGCCGCGCAGCTGCGCTCCCCCTACGTCGTGCAGGTGCACGACTATGGGGTGACCCCCGGCGGCATCGCCTACCTGGTGATGGAGCGCCTGCGGGGACGGGCGCTCTCGGACACCGTCGGCGCGCAAGGTCCCCTCACCCTGCCCCAGCTCGCCGTCGTGATCTCGCAGGTGGCGCGGGGGCTGCGGGCCACCCACGACGCGGGCTACCTCCACCGCGACGTGAAGCCGGACAACGTCTTCCTCGCCGACCTCGACGAGGACTCCCTCCGCGGGCTGCCCTACCAGGCGAAGCTCCTGGACTTCGGGCTCGTGCAGCGCGCGCGCAACCCCGAGCGCGTCACCCAGCACGGCTCCTTCGTCGGGACCGTGGGATTCTGCAGCCCCGAGCAGATCGCGGGCGGCGAGACCGACGAGCGGTCCGACGTGTGGTCCCTCGGGATGACCGCGCTCTTCGCCGCGGTCGGGCACGACCAATCGATGAAGGTCCCGACGCTGACGTCGGTCACCCACACGCTGCGAGGCGAGCTCCCGGTGCCATCGCAGCTCGCGCCCCACCTGCCGCCCGCGTTCGACGCGTGGTTCGCGAAGGCGTGCGCGGTGCGGCCCGAGGCCCGGTTCGGAACCCCGCTCGAGCTGGCGCGGGCGCTGAGGGCTCTCGGGGGCGAAGAAGCGGTGGAGCTCGGCGCGCGTGACCGATTCTCGCTCCTGCCGCCGAGCGGCGAGACCACGCCTCTCGACGACGCCAAGCCCCGCCGCACGCTGGTCGTGGACGACCTCAAGTCACCCGCCGTCCCCCGCGCCGACGCGCCCGCGGCGTGGTCCGTCACCGACGACCCGGCGACCCCGGGCTCGGAACGATGACGGGAGAGGCGTCCGAGGGCCGCGCGGAAGGGCCCGGCGGAACGCTGGCCGCGGCCTCGGTCACCGCGGCCTCGGTCACCGCGGCCTCGGTCACCGCGGCCTCGGTCACCGCGGCCTCGGTCACCGCAGCCTCGATCACCGCAGCCTTGAGGACGCGCGCCTACGGACGCTCGCTCGATCTGCGCCTCGAGACGGGTTCCACCAACGACGATGCGAGGGAGGCGGCCAGCCGCGGCGCGGCCCGGGGGCACGTCGTGCTCGCGGAGGCGCAGACGCGTGGACGGGGCGCGCGTGGGCGGGTCTGGAGCTCGCCGCGCGGAACGGACCTCTACCTCTCCATCGTGGAGCGCATTCCCGTCGAGCCCGCCCGGATGGCGCCGCTGACCCTCGCGGTCGGCCTCGGCCTGGCCGACGCGGTGCAGGCGCTCGAACCCTCGCTCGCAGCCCGCGTGAAATGGCCGAACGACCTCTGGATCGACGGTCGGAAGGTGGCAGGCGTCCTCGTCGAGGCGACGTCGATCGGGATGAAGCTCGACAGCCTCGTGATCGGCGTCGGGCTCGGGGTGAACCGCCTCGCGTGGGAGCCCGAGCTCACCGGCGTGGCCAGTTCGATGCTCGCCGAGGTCCGCCGCGCCGTGCCAGGCGCGCCGCCCTACGACCGTGCGCGCGTGCTCGCCGCGGTGCTGGAGCACGTCGAGCGCTGGGTCGACCTCTTCGTCGCCGAGGGCCCAGCGCCGGTCGTCGCCTCGCTCACCCCGCGCCTCGCCCTGCTCGGGCAGGACGTACGGTGCGACCACGTCCGCGGCCGCTTGCTCGGCCTCTCGCCCTCCGGCGCCCTGAGGCTCGAGACGGAGTCGGGCATCGAGGACATCCTCTCCGGCACGCTGCGGCCGGCCGCGGACTGACGCCGCGCGCGCCGCACGGCCCCCGCCCTGACTCACATCGGGATCGCGGGCTCGGCCTCCAGACCGAGCCAGTGCGCGCGCGCCTCGGCGAGCACGAAGATGGAGCCCGCCACGACGACCAACCCCGAGGGCCCGGCGAGGCTTCGCGCCCGGTCGACGCCCTCGGCCACCGACGAGGCCGCCTCCCCGCCGCACGCCGAGGCGAGCGTCTCCGCAGACGCCGCGCGGGGCATCGGCGGCGCCACCGTCACGATGCGGTCCACCCGCGGAGCGAGCCGCGCCAGCATCTCCGGCCACGCCTTGTCGGCCATCGCGCCGAACACGAGCACCCGGGGTCCGCCACGGGGAAGACCGTCGAGGTGGGCCGCGAGCGCCTCGCATCCCTGCGGATTGTGCGCGGCGTCGAAGAGCCCACCGGGCACCGCCTCGAGCCGCCCGGGCCACCGCACCGAACTCGCCCCGCGCGCGACAGCCTCGTCGGACACGGCGATGCCGCGCCCCCGCAGCACCTCCACGAGCCCGAGCACCACCCCGAGATTTCCGCGCTGGAACCCTCCTCCGAGGGCGAACGACAGCGTGTCTGGGGCCCTGGGCGCGTGCACGATCGGCGCGCCCCTCGCAGCGGCGTGCGCCTCGAGGACCGCCCTCACCTCGGGCGCCACCTCCCCGATCACGAGCGGCACCCCGGGCTTGGCGATCCCCGCCTTCTCGGCGGCGATGGCCTGGAGGGTGTCCCCGAGATACGCCTGATGGTCGAGGCCGATCGAGGTGACCGCGGTCGCCCACGGGGCCGGCACCACGTTGGTCGCGTCGAGGCGCCCGCCGAGGCCGACCTCGAGGACCGCCACGTCCACCCCGTGGTCGACGAACGCCTCGAACGCGAGCAGCGTCGCGACCTCGAAGAATGTCAGTTCGGGTGCCCCGGGAGATTCGAGCATCGCGCGCAGCGCGCTCGCCCGCGCCGCGACCTCGGCCCGCGGGAGCGCCCCCCCATCGAACCGGATCCGCTCGCAGAACGAGTGCAGATGCGGCGAGGTGTAGAGCCCGGTCCGCAGCCCGGCGGCCGAGAGGACGCGCTCCAGCGTGGCCGCGACGCTGCCCTTGCCGTTCGTCCCTGCGATGTGGACCACCGGAAGCGAGCGCTCGGGATGCGCCCGCAGCGCGCACGCGGCGCGCATCCGATCCAGCTCGAGGCGGATGCCCCGCGGCTGCAGCGCGAAGAGCCAGCGCAGCGCTTCGTCGTACGTCATGCCGGGCCCCCTGGCCCTCAGCCGACGAGGTGACCGAGGACGCGCGCGATGGTCGCCCGCATCTCGCGCCGGGGCGCGATGATGTCGACCATCCCGTGCTCGAGCAGGAACTCGCTGCGCTGAAAGCCTTCCGGCAGCTTCTGACGGATCGTGTTCTCGATGACGCGCGGCCCCGCGAATCCGATGAGCGCCTTCGGCTCCGCGATGTTGACATCGCCGAGCAGGGCGAAGCTCGCCGCGACACCGCCGGTCGTGGGATGCAGCAGCACGCTCACGAAGGGCATCCCCGCGTCGCGCAAGCGCCCGAGGGCCGAGACGGTCTTGGCCATCTGCATCAGCGAGAGGATCCCCTCCTGCATCCGCGCGCCGCCCGAGCTCGAGAGCAGGATGGCCGGCTGTCGAAGGTCCGCCGCGCGCTCGAACATCCGCGCGATCTTCTCGCCGACGACCGAGCCCATCGAGCCGCCCATGAACCGGAACACGAACGAGCCCAGCTGCACCGGGCGCCCTTCGACGGTCCCCGAGCCGATCATCATGGCGTCGTCCGCACCCGTCTTCTTGCGCGTGGCCCGCACGCGATCGGAGTACGGCTTGCTGTCGTTGAAGAGCAGCGGATCTCCGGACACCAGGCCGGTGTCGTGCTCGTCGAACGAGCCGGGATCGAGCAGCAGCTCGACCCACGCCTCGGTCGAGAGCGCGTAGTGGTGCCCGCAGGAGGGGCACACCTCGAGGTTCTCGGTGAACTCCTCGGCCTTGAGGGTGACGCCGCACTCGTCGCATCGTCGGAACACGCCCAGTCCGAGCGTGCGCTTCTCGGAGGCGTCGGTCGTCGCGCGGGTCTTGGTGAACCAGGCCATGGGCGCGCAGGGATAACACGCCGGCGGTGCCCGGAGAAGCGCGGCCCCGCGGCGCGGCCGATCCCCGGTGGGCCCACGCGCCGAACGGGCCCTGCCCCCCATCGCGCCCCGACCCGGAGCGCCGCCCCCGCCCACGCGCTACGACTGCGCGTCGATGCCCATCCACGCCCCCTTCCGGTCGACCCAACGCGTCTACTTCGACGACCTCGACGCGCTGAACATCCTCCACAACGTGCGCTACGTGCTGTTCATGGAGCGCGCCCGCGGGGAGCTGTTCCAGGCGCTCGGGTTCCGTTGGGAGGACCCCCTCGACCAGAACCCCGACAAGTTCCACGTCGTCGCGGCCCATGAGATCAGCTACCTCGCGCCGGTGCGCGGCGAGGGCGACCTCACGGTCGAGCTTCAGCCGAGCCACCTCGGCACGACCTCGCTGGTCATCACCGCCCGCATCCGGAGCGCCCACGGCGACACCGTGCACGCCCAGGGGACGACGCGCCTCGTCCGGCTCGACGCGGCCTCGTTCAAGCCCTGCGCCTGGAGCCCGCGCTTCCGGGACGCGGTCCGGCCCCTGCTCCCGATCGCCTGACGCGCCCCCAGCGCAGAACGGACGCCGCACAGCGCACGGCGCGCCAGGACCTCAGCCCCTCACGGCGATGACGGACAGGTGCCGGCCGCTCCTCGACGCATCCCGACGATGCGAGTGGAACCTCTCCGGCTCGGCGAACGTGTCGTGACCGACGTCCTGCACGTGGTCAGGCGCGAGCCCGAGCGCCCGCAGCTGCGCCGCCACGGCGCGGGGCAGGTCGACGTGGACGCGCGGGGCGCGGGGGAGGATGACCTCGACGCCGGGCGCGGCCGCCGCGATGCGCGCCGCCACGTCGTCGCCCACCTCGAACGACGCCGCCCGGATGCACGGTCCGATGGCCGCGACCAGCCGTTCCGGCCGCCCTCCCGCGCGGAGCAGGGCGCGCACGCCCGCGGGCACGACGCCGTCGACCACGCCGCGCCAGCCGGCGTGGATGGCCGCGACGGCGCCCGTGTCCAGGCAGCCGACGAGGACCGGGATGCAGTCCGCCGTCCGTACCCCCACGACCACGCCTGGGGCCGCGCTGACGAGCGCGTCGGCGTCCTCGCTGCGGACCGCCTCGACCGACTCGTCCCCCGCGACGCGACGCACCGCCACCCCGTGCACCTGGCTCGTCTCGTAGAGCCGCTCGACCGCGTAGCCGACCGATCGCGCGAGCCGCGCGTGGTTCTCGGCCACGGCGGCGGGGTCGTCGCCGAGCACGCGCCCGAAGTTGAGCGTGTCGAAGGGCGCGGCGCTCACCCCGCCCACCCTCGTCGAGAATCCGTGCGCGAAGCCGTGCGCCGAGAGCAGCTCCGAACGAACGACCTGGGCCATCACGTCACCTGTAGGGTTGAAACTCCGCGTCGCTCTCGCGGGCACCGTTCCATCGGGCGAGCTCGGCCGCGGAGAAGGCGTCCGGGCTCCCGTCGGGCAGATGCTCGCGGATCCAGCGCTCGATGGCCCGCCGCGCGTCGGCGGCACGCTCCCCCGCCTCCGCCTCGTCCCAGAGCTCGAAGAGCATGCGCCGACGTCGCTCGGGCGGCGTGCCCGCGCGGCCCCAGATCCGCTCGCAATGCGCGGGGATCCCCGCGAGCGCCGACGCCATGCTGCGGGCACGCCACGCGTCCTCGAGGCGCCCGCGCTCGGCCTCGGTCTGCTCCATGAACCACTCGCGCTCGGCCGCGTAGGGGTCCTGGCCGGAGGCCCGCATGAACACGTCCCCGAGGTCGAACGATCCGCTGGTGGAGAACCCCTCCGTCTGGACGCCGGGGCGATCGCTGAACGAGACGCTCCCGTCCTCGCGGATGGTCGCGGTGAACGCATGCCCCGTGTAGACGGCCGTGCCGTCGCGCTGCCGGCGAAGCTGGGGCCTCGTCCGGCTCAGGTAGGCCTTGGCCGTCGCCTGCGAGCGCATCCACGAGGTCAGGTCTCGCTCGATCGCC
>CAIKNO010000406.1 GCA_903828805.1 uncultured Sandaracinus sp.
AGACGAACCGGGCGCGCGCGAGCCGCTTCGCCGATGCATTCCTGTGCGATCCGTACACTCCCCCCGCCGGCGGCATCCCCGCGTCCACCGACGCGGAGGCCCGTCAGGTGGACCTCCAGCAGCGGACCGGCTGCCTCTACTGCCACGCGCAGCTGGAGCCGGCGGCGTCGTTCTGGGGTCGCTGGACGCAGGTGGGCGCGGGCTGGCTCGATCCTGCGACCTACCCTTCGCGCCGCGATGATTGCTACGACTGCGCCATCGGACGCACGTCGTGCTCGACCGAGTGCAGCCAGCGCTACGTCACGCGTGCGCTCGCCCCCGAGCAGCGGCCCTACCTCGGCATGCTGCAGCCCTTCGAGTTCCGCCGTCCGGAGCACATGACCTACGTCGACGAGGGCCCCGCCCGCCTGGTGCGCGAGGGCATGGCCGACGGTCGGCTCCCTCACTGCGTCGCGCGGCGGACCACCGAGTGGCTGCTCGGCCGCGGGGTGACGGAGAGTGAAATGCCCTGGCTCGAGGGCGTGACGCGCGAGTTCGTGTCCTCCGGGATGCAGTTCTCGACGCTCGTGACCGACGTCGTTTCCCACCCCACGTATCGGAGGGCCCGGTGAACCGCCTCTTCCTTTCGCTGGTCCTGGCGCTCCAAGGTGCAGCGCTCCTCGTCGGCTGCGGCTCGGAGGCCCCGGCGCCGGTCGTCGAACCGACGCCGCCCCCGAGCGTCGAGGCCGTCCTCGATGCGCCCCAGGGGGAGCACGCCCCCATCGCCACCGTCGATCCCCTCGGCGTCGACGTGGACGACCCGTTCCACGCCGAGCTCGACGGATCGCCGACCCGCCCCCGCCGGCGGATGGACATCGACCAGCTGAACGACAGCCTCCGCACGGTGATGGGCGGGATCGCCTGGACCGAGCGACAGGGCTCCGTCGACGTCGATCTCTTCGAGCAGCTCTCGGCCAGCCTCGGCCGGCCGGACTACATGACGTCCACCGAGGAGAACCTCGAGATCACCCCGATCTTCGAGAAGTTCCTGAGCGACGCCGCGAACATGACCTGCAACGCGCGCGCGGCCCGCGACCGGGACGCCTACCTCGCGTCGGACCGGGTGCTCCTCGCCCGCATCGGCCCGGCGGACACCTCGGCCACCGCGCCCGACGCGGTCGACGAGAACCTCCGTCATCTGCTGCTCCGCTTCCACGGCCGCACGGTCGCGGCAGGAGCCCCCGAGCTCGCCTCGTGGCGCTGGCTCTTCGACGAGGCGACCGCCGCTTCGTCCGACCCCGTCGAGGGCTGGCGCACCGTGTGCGTCGCGCTCGTCACCCACACCGACTTCTACCCGTACTGAGCCGATCTCCGGAGGCGACCATGCAGGATCCCCGCTTCTCACGGCGCACGCTCGGACGTGCGCTCGTCCTCGGAGGAGGCCTCGCGGCCTTCGGCGGCACCGCCGCCCTCACCTCGCTGGCCCGCGCCATTCCGCGCACCGACCAGCACTTCGTGTTCTGCTACTTCTCGGGCGGCTGGGACGTGCTGCTCGGCATCGATCCGCGCGACCCCGGCGTGTTCGATGACGAGAGCGTGACCGAGACCCGGATCCAGCCGGGCTACGCACGGCTGCAGGGCATCGCGAACGCAGACATCGTCCGCGCCGGTCCGCACACGTTCGGGCCGTACATCGGCGAGCTGGCCCGGCACGCCGATCGGATGTGCCTCGTGCGCGGCATGAGCATGGACACCTTGGCGCACGACGTGGGCCGTCGCCGGTTCCTGACCGGCAAGCCACCGTCGGGCTTGCTCGCCCGCGGGTCGAGCACCTCGAGCTACCTGGCGAACGCGATCGGTCTCGCCGATCCGATCCCGAACCTCTCGGTCCGGGTGGAACAGTACAACCGGGACCTGCCCGTCGAGGCGACGGCCCTCTCGGTGAACGCCATCACCGACCTCGTGCGGGTGCTTCGCCCCGCCCAGCCCGCGCTCTCGACCGAGCTCGACTCGCTCATCGACACGTTCCACGCCTCGCAGGCCCGCTGTGCGCGCTCGCGCCGTTCGCCGCTGCGTTCCCGCGCCGAAGGCTCGCGGAGCTCGACCCGCGACCTTCTCACCCGCGGGCTCGACCGCTATTTCGATTTCGACGCAGCCACGCCCGAGAACGCCGAGCTGCGCGCGCAGTTCGGCATCACGGGGACCGGCGTGACGAGCCCGGAGTCGCAGGCCGCCTTCGCGGCGCGCGCGCTCACGACGGGGATCACGCACGTCGTCAGCATCGAGGCGACCTCGGGCCTCGACACGCACTTCACGAACTGGGAGACGAACCAAGGTCCCACCCAGCAACGTGGCTTCAACGCCGTGGCGCGCCTCGCCGACTACCTCGCCGCGCGCGAGTACGAGGACACCGGCGACACCTGGCTGGACCACACGACCATCATCGGCTTCAGCGAGTTCAGCCGGACCCCGATGCTGAACAACAGCCGCGGTCGCGACCACCACCTGACGAACTCGTGCTTCATGCTCGGCGGCTGCGCCCGCGGCGGCGCGGTCGTCGGCGCCTCGTCGGACGTCGGCATGCAGCCGCAGGCCGTGAACATCGAGACCGGGCGCGTCGATCCCGGCGGCAACGTCATCCTCCCCGAGTACGTGCTCCGGGGCTTGATGGTGTCGGCCGGCATCGAGGGCGACATCGCCGACCTGCGGGTGCCGCCCCTGACCGCAGCGTTCCGCCCGTTCTGATCGCGGCCCCACCCTACTTCGATTCCTCGATCGCGGGGCATCGGCCCCGCCGGAGCCTTGCCCCGTGCGCATGCTTGCGTCGCGTGTCCTCTTCGTGTGCCTGGCCCTCGCCTCGGTGACCGGCTGCGACGGAATGCCGATCCCCTCGGTCCCCACGGACGCCGGTCGCACCGACGCGGGGACGCCACCGAGGGAGGATGCCGGCGAAGGCGATGCCGGCGTCGTCGATGCGGGGACCGCGACCGACGACGCCGGGGACGTCGATGCCGCGATGGCGGACGCGGGTCGCCCGTGCAGCGCGGCGCTCCGCCTCGTGCCGGCGGAGGGCTGGGCGCAGCCGACGGGGATCGTCACCTTCTCGGTGGAGGGCGGCAGCGGCAGCGTCCGCTTCGACCTCTCGGAGAGTCCGTCAGGCGCCCGCATCGAGGCCAGCCTGGGGATCTACTCGGCCGGCGACCTCCCGGACGTGACCGACACGGTCCGGGCCACGGACCTCGGCTGCGACGGCGTGGCCACGGCCCAGGTGCACGTCGTCCGACCGCTCGCCGCGATGCCGATGACGGCCGAGGTGCCGCCCATGGGCGCCATCCAGCTCGCGCCCGAGGGCGGCTCGGGCATGTTCGACTATGCGATGTTCCGCGCCCGCTCCGGCGGGACGGTGGACGCCTCGGGACGCTACGTGGCCGGCGCGGTCGAGGGGCGAGACGTCGTGCGGGTCCGCGACCGCCAGACCGGGGTCACGTCGGATTCGACCATCGACGTGAGGGTGAGCGCGGGGATGCTGCGGCCGGGGGCGAGCGCCATCGGCGTGCCGGAGGGCTCGACCTTCGCCCTGCCGATCACCGGAGGCAGCGGCGTCTACGAGGGCTCGAGCACCGACGAGAGCATCGCGCGCGTCGTGGGCGGCATCGTCGAAGGGCTCGCGCCCGGGTCCGTGACCATCACGGTGCGAGACCGCTTCACCGGGGCGACCACCCCGCTCGGCGTGGAGGTGATGGCGCCCTCGGGCGGCGGGTCGATCGACAGGGTCGGCGACGCACTGGAGATCCAGTCGATCGCCACGGCGGACGTGAACGGTGACGGGTTCATCGACGTCGCGCTCGGCCAGGCCGACAACGACAGGAACGGTCAAGACGCGGGGGCCGTGGTGGTCTATCTGGGCAACGCGACGGGGCTCGAGCCCGTGCCTGCCAGGGTCATCGTCGGCGAGCTCCGCGGTCACCGGATGGGCGCGAGCGTGTTGCTCGTCGACGCGACGAACGACGGCCGGATCGACCTGCTCGTCGGTGCCTCCCGCGGCGATGGCGCCGCCACGCTCAGCGGCACGGTGGGTCTGTACCCGGGCGCAGGGGACGGCACGTTCGCCGCCTCCCCGAGCCGCGTGTTCACCGGGCCCTTCGGTTCGGACGAGATGGCCACGTCGATGACCGCGTGCGACTTCAACGACGACGGCGCGATGGATCTCGCGTTCGGCGCGCCCGAGGGCGAGGACCGCCTCCTCGTGCCGCAGCAAGCCTCGCAGGGGGCGGTCCACGTGTACCTCGGGCGGGGGCGCGGCACGTTCCCCATCGCGGCGGACACGGTCCTGTACGGCGTCATCCCCGTGCCCGCGGTGCCTGGGACCTGGGAAGCGCGGGGCGCGACCCGCATGGGGGGCGAGCTCGCCTCGGGCGACGTCGACGGAGACGGCGTCTGCGACCTCGTCGCGCACGTCCGCAGCCCGTGGGCAGGACAGACGCCGGCGCGCACCGAGGACGGCGCCATCGCCGTCTTTCGCGGCGTGGCGGCGGACCCGCCGATGGGCCGCGTGGGCGGTCCGGAGTCGATCCCTGCACGCATGATCGCCGGCGCGCCGCGGGACGCGGCGGCGGCGATCGGCGCCAGCCGGCTCGGCGTCTCCCTCGCGGTCGCCGACCTCGACGGCGACGGCCGGGCCGAGATCGTCGCAGGCCAGACGTTCGAGGACTTCCCGATGCTCTCGGACGCGGGCGCCGTGAGGGTCTTCGCCGGCGGGGTCTGGGACGCACCGAGGATGGACGTCGAGCTCGCGGCCACCGCGGCGGTCGCCACCGTCGCCGGCGGGCGGCCCGGCGGTCAGACCGGACGCGACGTCGCGGTCGCCGACTTGAACGCCGACGGGCGACCGGACCTGGTCGTCGGCAGCCCGGTGGCGGAGCGCACGGGCACCCCGACCCCCCCGGGCGACACGGGGCTCGTCGACGTCCTGCTGCAGGGCGACCCGGCGCTCTCGTTCACGCTGCACCACACGCTCAACGGTCCCCTCGCCGGAGACCGCCTCGGACAGCTCGTCGAGCCCCTGCACGACCTCGACGGAGACGGCCTGCGGGACGTCGTCTCATACGCGTTCCTCGACGACCGGCAAGGCTGGGACGTGGGCGCGCTCTACACGGTCCCGTCGGTCGAAGGGGGTACCCTGACCCCGTACGACATCCCCGGCGCCGCGACGGGCGCGCTGCTCGGAAGGGGCGTCGACATCGTCGGCGACGTCCTCGGCGCAGACGGCTTCCCCGAGATCGTCGCCGGGTGCGAGGGCTGCGACCGCGTGACGCCGCTCGCGTCCGTGTCCCGGAGCACCGGACGCGCCCTCCTGTATCGCGGGACCGCGACGGGCTACGACCTCGAGGCGCCCGTCACGCTCGAGGCGTTCGTGGGCCACAACGGCGGCGACGGGCTCGGCAACGCGGTCTCGAGGATCGGCCGCTTCGACAACGCCGACGGCGTCGCCGACTTCGCGGTCGTGGCCCGCAATGGAGACCGGGCCGTGACGCTGCCGACCGGGCTCATCTCGAGCGCGGGGACGACCACCTGCGGCCCGGCGCTCTCGAACTCCGGCGCCGTCCACATCTTCCGCGGCGTCGGCGCCGGAGGCTCGATCACGCGGCCGGCGTTCATCTACTACCCGCCGTACGCAGGCGGCACGGTGGAGAGCGTCGCCGGCGACGTGGACGTGAACGGCGACGGGTTCGACGATCTGATCATCGGAACGCGCCTGGCGGATCCGACGGGCAGCGGCGCCGCGCTCAACGATGCGGGCACGGTCTCAATCCTCTTCGGCGGGCGGGTGCCCGACGCGATGGGTCGCACGGTCGTGATCTGCGCGGCGGACCTCGTCCGCGAGGGCGACATCGCGAACCTGCAATCCGGCGCGTCGGTCGCGGGGGTGCCGGACATCAACGGCGATGGATGCGACGAGGTCGCGATCGGCCTGCGGAACCTCTCGACGCCGGGCCAGGGCTCGGCGGGCGGCGTGGACGTGATGTTCGGCTTCCGCCGGATGACCGACACGGCCTCCCCCGCGTGCCCGCTCGCGCCGAGCGCGGTGCGGTTGTCGCCCCAGTTCGCGAACTCGATCGCGGGCTCGTCGGTGGCCGGCGGGGACGTGGATGGCGACGGCCGTGGCGATCTGCTGGTGGGTGCTCCCGGCCATCGTCTCGGTACCTTCGTGGTGGGCCGGGCCTACCTCGTGCGCGGCGCGTACGTGAACGTCCTGCGGTCCTCCGTCGGCGTGCAGTCGCTCTCCGACCCCACGGGCCCTCCGGTGGTCATCGAAGGCACCGGCGCCCTCGATGCGGTCGGAACCTCGGTGGCGTTCGTTCCCGGGATCTCCGCCGGGGGACGTGACGGGATCGCGGTCAGCGCCGTCGCGGACGGACTGACCGGGAGCCGGCTCACCGGCAGCGTGCGGATCCACCGGGTGACGTCGAGCGCCGCCGGTGTCGCCATCGAAGCGGTGCCGTTCGCGATCGTCGGGAGCGAGTCGAGCCGGCGCAGCCACCTCTTCGGCGAGGTGGTTCGGGTATTCCGAGGCCCCGCGCGCACCGACGTGGTCGTCGGCGCGCCGCTCGCCAGCGGCGTGTCGACCGACTGGGGCGCGGCCTACGTGATGCCGGTCGCCCGACGCTGACGGCCAGACATCGAGGCGCCGGGCACGCGGAGGCGTTTCGCGGGGCCGCGCGCCCGATCTAGGATGGCGGCACGTGGAGCGCTTCGGTCCATTCGAGTTGCTGCGCGCCCTCGGCCGCGGCGGCATGGCGGAGACCTTCCTCGCCCGGCGACGGGGCGACGACGGCTTCGAGCAGATCGTGTGCCTGAAGCGCATCCTGCCCTCGCTCGGACGCGACGCCGGGTTCGTCCGCGCGTTCCAGAACGAGGCGCGCCTGGCCGCCCGCTTGCGGCACCCGCACATCGCCCAGGTCCACGACTCGGGATGCCACCAAGGGACGCACTGGATGACGATGGAGTACGTCGAAGGGGGCGATCTGAGGGCGCTGCGGCAGGCCCTCGCGCGCCGCGGCGAGCCGCTCCCGATCGAGGCGGCGTGGCTGCTCCTGCTCGACCTCGCCTCGGCGCTGGCCTTCGCCCACGACCTCGCCCTCGACGGCGTCCCTGCGCGCCTCGTGCACCGTGACGTGAGCCCGTCGAACGTGCTCGTCGACCGGCACGGTCACTTCAAGCTCGCCGACTTCGGCATCGCCAAGGCGCTCGCCTGGGAGCACGAGGCGCACACCCGCACCGGGGAGGTGAAGGGCAAGGCGGCGTACATGTCGCCCGAGCAGGTGCTGGGCCAGCCCCTCGACGCGAGCACGGACCTGTGGGCGATGGGCGTGGTGCTCTACGAGGTCCTGGCCGGCGAGCGTCCCTTTCGTGGTGCGACCGAGATCGCCACGTTGCTGCAGGTGGCCGAGGGCACGCACCGACCGCTGAGGGAGGCCGCGCCCCACGCGCCGACCGTCCTCGTCGAGACCGTCGAGCGGCTGCTGGCGCGCGATCCGGGCGCACGGTTTCGACACGCCTCGGAGGTCCTCGACGCCCTCGCCGACGTGCCGCCACCGTCGACCAACGCGCGACGCACGCTGGGGGCCCTCGTGCACGGGCTGCTGGGCGCGGTGCCCGTGAGCGAAGGCCACGCGGCGCCCGCGGAGTCGCGCACCCGCACCGAGCGGACGCCGCCGCCCTGGGCCGACGAGCCTGCGGGCGAGCCCGCCGACGCCCCCGCACCGCCGAGCGCCCGCGAGGCCGGCGGTGGGCCGACGATGGGCAGGTCCCCCGCGCTGGACGCGTCGAGCGGGCCCGCGTCGAACGTCCGGGGCGGGCCGCCCGCTTCGCCCCGCGCGGCCGAACGCCCGGGCGGGCCGCGTTCGTCGATGGCCGGCGCGACGGCAGGGATCGTCGCGGTCGCCGCGGCCGTGGTGCTCGCGGCCTCGTGGCTGCGACCCGACCCCGGTCCGGAGGCGAGCCCCGAGGGCGGGGCGGGCGCCACCGGGGTCCCGCCCAACGCGCGCCCGCCCGCGGCCGCGGCGGCCGGGCGCCCTCCTGGCGCCG
>CAIKNO010000407.1 GCA_903828805.1 uncultured Sandaracinus sp.
AGCCGCGGCTCGACGAGGCCGAGCTGCAGCGTGCCCGCGCGACGGCGCGCCCCTGGGACCGTGCGGTGACCTACCGCGTCGGAGACTGGTTCATCCACTCGAAGTTCGGCGTCGGCCAGGTGCAGGACGCGAGCAACGAGGGCAAGGTCACCGTGCTGTTCGAGGACGGCGAGAGCCGCACGCTGATCCACGCGCGCTGAAGGATCGCCGATGCGACTCGAGATCCACCGCCAGCACCCGGAGCCCCGGAAGATCCAGAAGGCCGTGGAGTTGCTGCGGGACGATGGCGTGCTCGCGTATCCGACCGACACGGTCTACGGCATCGGCTGCGACATCCGGAGCAAGAAGGGGATCGAGCGGGTCTATCGCATCAAGAAGATGAAGCCCGATCAGCCCCTGGCGTTCATCTGTCCGGATCTCGGGGACCTCGCGAAGTATGGGCTCGTCGATGACCGAACGTACCGGCTGCTCCGGCGGCTGACGCCGGGGCCGTACTGCTTCATCCTCGAGGCGACCCGTGAGGTGCCCCGGGCGCTCCACATGAAGCGCAAGACCGTGGGGATCCGGATCCCCCACGACGAAGTGGCGCTCGCCCTCGTGCGGGCGCTCGGCAATCCGCTGGTGACGACGACGGCGACGGCGGGCGGCGAAGCGCTCGTGGACCCCGCCGACATCGACGAGCAGTTCCCGGGGATCGACATGATCCTCGACGGAGGGTTCGGGGGCGCGGTCGCCTCGACGGTGCTCGATCTCACGGGCGACGGCATCGTCGTGGTCCGGGAAGGCGCCGGCGCCGTCGACACGCTCTGACGGCGGGCGGGCGGCCGCGCTGTCGAGCCCTGGCGTCAGCCTTCGAGCTGCGCCCGGACCGCGTCGAGGATCCGGTCCGCGAGGGCATGCTTCGACAGGCGGCCCGTGGCGTCCTCGCGCGTCGCCGACACGAGCACGGCCTCGTTCTCGTCGCCTTCGAACGCCACGCCCGCGTGGTTGCCGACGACGAGATCGACCTGCTTGGAGATCCGCTTCCGCCGCGCTTCGCCGACGACGTCCTCGGTCTCCACGGCGAAGCCGACGAGCATCGGTCGGCGGGTGCCGGACGCGGCGCGTGCCTGCCCGAGGCCACCGAGGATGTCTGGATTCCGGACCAGCGCGACGGTGGTCACGTCCACGCCGGCCTGCTTCTTGAGCTTCGACGACGAGACCTCCGCGGGGCGGAAATCCGCGACCGCGGCGGCCATGATGATCGCGTCGGCCGTGGCGAGGTGGGGCGCCACCGCGGCCTCCATCTCCAGCGCGGTCGTCACCCCGTGCACCGTCACGCCCGCGGGGGCCGGGAGGGCGACGGGGCCGCTGACGAGCACGACGCGGGCCCCCCTTCGCTGCGCGCGCTCGGCCAGCGCATACCCCATCTTGCCGCTCGAGCGATTTCCGAGAAATCGAACCGGATCGAGCGGTTCATGGGTCGGCCCGGCCGTCACCACGAGGGTCCGCCCTCGGAGGTCGGCTGCGTCGTCGGCTCCGCCGTCGAGCTCGTCCAGCATCCGTTCGAGCGCGTCGGCGATCACGTCGGGCTCCGCCATCCGCCCGAGCCCCGACGCACCGCTCGCGAGCGGGCCGTCCGTCGGACCCACGAAGCGGACGCCGTCCCGTCGGAGCTGCTCGACGTTGCGCTGCGTCGCGTCGTTCGCCCACATCCGGTGGTGCATCGCGGGCGCCACGAGGCGCGGGCCGCCGAAGCAGAGCAGCGTGGCGGTGACCGGGTCGTCGGCCAGCCCCGCGACCATCTTCGCGAGCAGGCTCGCCGTGGCGGGCGCGACCACGATGGCGTCGGCCCAGTCGGCCAGCTCGACGTGCACCTCGCCCCCATGGCCGGGGTCCCAGAGGTCGACGACCGGGGGCCGACCCGTGAGGCCGGTGAACGTGACGGGGCCGACGAAGCGGGTCGACGCAGGCGTCATCGCCACGCGCACCTCGACGCCGCGCCGCAGGCACTCGCGGGCGAGCAGCGCGGCCTTGTACGCGGCGATGCCGCCGCCGACGGCGAGCACGATCTTGCGCGGAGACGTCACGCGCCCGGTCCTATCACGGCCGGCCCGCGAAATCATCGGGCCCGCGCGGCGGCCCACGTCGCGGCGCTCAGCGCGCGACCATCGAGGCCGTCCAGCCGGGCTCGGTCATCCGACCACCCCGCCGCGTGGTCTCGCTGCCCTCGATCGTCGCGCCCTGGGTGACCGAGAGGTACTCGTCGGTCGTGTACTCGGAGTGCGTGTCGCCTGGAGGCTGTGCGAAGCCCGTGGGGGCCGGTGGGCCGCTGCCGACGCGCCAGATCTGATCGGTGGGCGGATACCGGTCCTCGAGGCGCTGACGGCGCGCCTGGTTCTGCTCCACGTCGCGGACCACGCGGAACCGCACCACGCGGAACCCCGGCACGCCCCGCTGCTGCAGCACCCGCACGCCGAGCGGGAGGGTGGGGTCGCTCTCCACACGCTCCCGGAACGGTAGCGCCTCCTCGATGCGGCGGACAAAGGTCACCATCCGCCGCTGGTGCGCGCCACGGATCTCGGCCCGCACGACGCCGCCTTCGACGGTCATGCCGAGCACCACCGGCGCCCCGGTGTCGTTGGTGAACTCGAGGTTCACCGTGGGGTACACGACCGCGGCGTCGAGGCCCATGAAGATGTACGAGCTCGGGCGGCTGTGGGGGCTGCGCGTGCCGACCGGCAAGCCCGCGAAGAAGGCGGCGGCGTGAAGCGTGCCGGCGATCTGACAGGTGCCGCCCCCGATGCCGTCGACGAGCTCGCCGTCGGCGATCTGCGGGGCGGGTCGGAAGCCGTTGGCCTCGTTGCGCTCGCCGACCACCGCGTTGAAGTCGAACGTCTCGCCGGGCATCAGCACGGTGCCGTCGACCCGTCCGGCCGCCACGCGGAGGTTGTGCGTCCGCTCGGCCACGGTGGCGGAGGGGTTGTAGCGGGTCTCGAAGGTGCCGAGCGTCGCCTCGATGCGGATGCCCTCGAGGTCGTGCGCGGTGCGGTGCGGCGGCTGGAGCTGGACCCGCGCGCGGACGCGCGGCGCGCCGGTGCGCATCGCCGCGAGCAGCGCATCGAGCGTCCCGTGCACGTCGAGGGCGCGCCCGGTGCGCTCCGCGATCACGCGCCCGGTGCGGGGTTCGAGGCGGGCGTCGGCCGGCTGCACGTCGAGGTGGTCCTTCTCCTCGACGAGGCGGGCGAGCGTGGCCGCGGCGTCCATGCGCACCGCGGGCGACAGTTCGAGCGGCGCGCCAGGGTGCAGCTGCGCGTGGTAGCGGCGCATCAGCGACGTCGGGTCGCCCGCCTGGACGAGCTGAGCTTCGAGCGCCTCGACCTCGATGCGCCCGCCCCACGACGCCCGGGTCCCCGAGAGCACCCGTCCGTCGAGCTCGAGCTCGAGCGCGGCCTGGCCCCACGCGAGCGCGAGCGCGGCCGTCGTCGCCTGGGCCCCCGCGCCCGTGTCGACCCCGACCCCTGCCACGCGCACCGGGACGGCCGGCGCCGATGCCTGGGCGGGGGCGCGACCGGCCAACGCCACCCCCGCGAGGGCCGCTGACAGGAGCAGGCACGTCAGCCCGCCCGCGACGCGGGCGCGCTCGCCATCTCTGACCGACATGGCCGGAGACGATCATCAACGGGACGTTCCCGGCAAGTTTTCGGACGTCGGCGAGACCCGCCGGGACGTCAGCGACGCTCGAGGCCGGGCGCCGGGACGTCAGCGACGCTCGAGGCCGGGCGCCGGGAACGTCTGGCAGAGCGCGAGCACCTCGGCGCGCACCCGGGCGAGCACCGCGGCGTCCGTGGGCGCCTCGAGGACGTCGGCGATCCATCCGCCGATGATCCGCATCTCGCCTTCGCCCATGCCGCGGCTGGTGACCGCGGCGGTGCCGAGGCGGATCCCGCTCGGGTCGAAGGGCTTGCGGGTGTCGAACGGAACCGAGTTGTAGTTGCACACGATGCCCGCGGCCTCGAGCGCGATGGCGGCGGGCTTGCCCGCGACGTTCTTGCTCGTGACGTCGGCGAGCAGCAGGTGCGTGTCCGTCCCGCCAGTCACGAGGTCCACGCCGCGTGACATCAGCGCCTCACCCATGGCGCGCGCGTTGTCGACGACGGCCTTCGCATAGGTGCGAAACGAGGGCGCGAGCGCCTCGTGCGCGGCGACCGCGAGGGCCGCGATGCCGCTGTTGTGAGGGCCGCCTTGAAGCCCCGGGAACACGGCCTTGTCGATCTCCTTGGCGTATCGGGCCTCGCAGAGGATCATGCCGCCCCGGGGTCCGCGCAGGGTCTTGTGCGTGGTCGACGTGATGATCGGCGCGAGCCCCACGGGCGAGGGGTGCGCGCCGCCGGCGATGAGCCCGCTGACGTGCGCGATGTCGGCGACGAGGATGGCGCCCGCATCCCGCGCGATCTGCGCGAACTCCGCGTAGGGGACGTGCCGGGGGTAGGCGGTGGTGCCGCACCAGAGGATCTTCGGGCGGTGCTCCTTCACGAGGCGCGCGACCTGATCGAGGTCGATGCGGTGATCGTCCGCCCGCACGCCGTACTGGTGGGCCTCGAAATAGTCGCCGGTGATGGAGACCTTCCACCCGTGCGTGAGGTGTCCTCCCGCGGGCAGCCCGAGGCCGACGGTGCGATCTCCGGGCCGGAGGAACGCGTAGTGCACGGCGAGGTTCGCGGGCGAGCCGGAGTAAGGCTGGACGTTGACGTGCTCGACGCCGAAGAGCTGCTTGAGCCGCGCGATGGCGAGGCCCTCGACTTGGTCGACGTACTCCTGACCTTGGTAGTACCGCTTGCCGGCGTACCCCTCGGAGTACTTGTTGCTCAGGGGGCTGGCGGTCGCCTCCTGCACCGCGCGGGAGGCGTAGTTCTCGCTCGCGATCAGCCGGAGGTTGTCGAGCTGGCGGCGCTCCTCGTGGGCGATGAGCGATGCGATCTCGGGATCGACCTGGGTCAGCGTGGGCTCCGACATGAACTCCTCCAGCAGGCGTTGGGGGGAGCGTTCTAGCAGAGCGCGCGCCGCTTGGTCGCCCCGGCCAGCGGGACCGTCCCCTCCGCAGGGCAGGGTCCCTTGCGCCGCCGGTGCCGGCGTGAGGCACCCGAACCCGCCGCCGCACACTGGCCGTTCAGACACCTTTCGAGCCTCACGATGGACGTTCGAGTGCTCGGCGCGGTCATTCGAACCTCGGGGCGCCCCCATCCGCAGGAGCGGTTCCCCGGCGACCGTTCGCCGGGACGGGCCCGGGCGCGCCTTCCGGGGTGGACGGTCTCCCCCGCCGGTCGCAGGCTGCGGCCCGGCGATGGCGTTGCTCTGGCTCGGCGCGGCGGTGATGGTGCTCGGCGGAGAGCTCGCGCTCCTCGCCTGGAGACCCACGTCTCTCGCGGGGCTCGCGCTGTTCCCGGCCGGCGTCCGGACCCTGGCGGCACGGAGGACGCCCGCCGGGCTCGGTCGGCGGACGCGCCTCGCGGGCGGGGTCCTCTTCGCCGACGGTGGGCGCTTCGTCTTCCGTCGCGGGCTGGCCCTCGGTCGGCCGGTGTGGGCCGTCGCGATCGAGGCCTCGCTGAGGGAGGGTCGGCTCGTGCTGCGGGCGCGGGAGCTGTTCGTCCCGATCAGTCCGGCGCTCCTGGTGGTCCCCGTGCTCGTGCTGCGGAGCGGCCGAGGCCTCTCGGGAGGCGTGGTGCTCGGGGGCCTCGTGCTCGTCCTGATGGCGGCTGTGCAGGCGGTCCAGCGTCGCGTCGAGCGCCGCGCGCGAGAGGAGACCCTGAGACGCGTGTTCGACAGGCTCTCCGAGGCGGCCACGGCGGGGGGCCGCTGAGCGAGGTTCGTGGAGGCACGCCCAAGGTACGCACCCCACGGAGGGTCCACTCCGTGGCAGGACGCCGACGCCCGGCCTCCTGGAACGCCGGCAACGCGCGGAACATCGACGAAAACAGGGCAATTGCGTCGTTGACACCGTGTTTTCGCCCCTGCTAGATTGCAGCCCTCGTCGCGCATTGGCGGCGCCCACTTCGAAAGAGACGCGGAGATCGACCCGATGTCGGAGCAGAAGGAGTCCTCGGTCCTGTTCAACCTTCGGGAGTTGATGAGCATCGAGGAAGAGCGAGAGCGGGACGAAGAGCAAGCGAAGCGCAAGGCCGAGGACGACGTCCGCCTCGCCCGCGAGGCCGAGACGCGTCGCGTCCAGGAGCAGGAAGAGGCCAAGCGCCGCGCCGAGGAAGAGGTCCGGGCCAGCGCCGAGCGCGAGCGCCGCGCCGAAGAGGAGCGCAAGGTCCGCGAGAAGGAAGAGCGCGAACTGCGCATCCGGCTCGACGCCGAGCAGAAGGCCCGACAGGCCGAGCAGGAACGCCTCCTTGCGCACGAGCAAGAGGTCAAACGCATCGAGGCGACCCGCCGCAAGGGCGTGCACCCCGGTGTGTTCGCGGCGGCCGCGGTCGTGCTGCTCGGTGCCGTCGGCGGCGTCTACGTCGGCGTGATCAAGCCCCAGCAGGAGGCGGAACGGGCCGCGATGCGCCAGCGGGATCTTGCGCAGATCGCCGAGGCCGATCGACGCCACGCCGAGGAACTCGCCGCGGCTCAGCGCGCCGCGGACGCGGCCCGGGTCGAGGCGGAGCAGCGTGTGCAAGCGCTCGAGGCCCGCGCGGCGCAGGCCGAGGCCTCGGGCGACACGGCCCAGGCCGAGGCGCTTCGCGCGCAGGAAGCCCGCGTGGCGCGGACCGCAGGCGCACCGCGTCGGGCGGCTGCGGCGTCGAGCGGCGGCGGAAGCAGCGGCTCGAGCGGCGCGGCCGCGCGTCCTCGCCGCGCCGCCCGCGACGATCCTCTCGCCGGTCTCGACGGGCACTGAGCGCGGCGCCGGGCTCTGAGCGCGGCGCCTGGCTCTGAGCGCGGCGCCTGGCTCGGAGCGCGGCGCTGGGCTCCG
>CAIKNO010000408.1 GCA_903828805.1 uncultured Sandaracinus sp.
CCGAGCGCGAACGCGCATGCACGGACGTTGAACAACGGACCTCCGACAGCCCGACGGAGGCTACCACGAACTGCGCTAGGCTCGGCGCGTGCGCACCGTCCCGCCGAACGCCGCGTGGCTCACCTCGCTCCTGGTCCTCTGCGCCTGCGACCCCACCTCGGCTGCCCCACCGGATGCGGGCCCCGCGGACGCAGGCGCGCTCGACACAGGTCCGCCCCCGGCCCCGCGTGCGGCGGCCCGACCCTTCTCCCAGTGGGTCGATCCTTTCCTCGGCACCGGAGGCATCGGCTACAACGACCTCGGCAGCAGCTACCCCGGCCCCGCGATGCCGTTCGGGATGATCCATCCCGGTCCCGACACGATGGACGAGACCGGCGCCCCGGTCTTCACGCACTGCGTCGGCTACGCCGCGAACGACCCGTACATCCGCGCGTTCTCGAGCACCCGGCTGCACGGGATCGGCATCGCCGACCAGGCCGTCGTGGCCTTCATGCCGACCGTGGGCATGACGCCCGAGCGCACGACCACCCTCGGGCACCGCTCCCGCTTCGACGACGCGACCGAGACCGCCGCCCCCGGCTACTACGCCGTCACCCTCGACGAGGGGAACATCCGGGTCGAGCTGACGACCGCGCTGCGGGCCGCCCTGCACCGCTACACCTTCGAGCCGGGCTCCGACGCCGTCGTCCTGATGGACGTCGGCCACGCGATCACCGACGTCACCATCGACGACGGGTCCATCACGGTCCTGCCCGAGGCCCGCGAGCTCGAGGGCTTCGTCCGCTTCCGCGGCGGCTACTCCGGCCGCTTCGGCGGGATGTCGGTGCACTTCGTCGCCCGCTTCGACCGCGCGCCCGCGTCGTTCGGCGTGTGGCAGGACGGAACGCTGCACGAGGGCGAGACCGCCCGCACCGGCCCCGCCGTCGGCGCGTGGGTGCGCTTCGATGTGGCGGCCGACCGCGACGTGCAGATGGCGGTGGGGATCTCGTTCCTCGACGTCGCGCGGGCCCGCGCCAACCTCGACGCCGAGGCGGGCGCCCTCGATTTCGAGGCGATGCGGCGGGCCGCCGAGGCCGCGTGGGAAGCCGAGCTGTCGCGGGTCGAGCTCGAGGGGCGGGACGACGACGACTTCCGCCTCGCGTACACCGCGCTCTACCACGCGCTCTTGATGCCGACCCTCGCGACCGAGTCCGACGGGCACTACCGCGGCCTCGACGGCCTGGAGCACGTCGCCGAGGACTTCACGTACTTCACCGACTTCTCGCTGTGGGACACGGTCCGCACGCTGCACCCGCTGATCACGCTGCTCTCGCCCGCGCGCGCCCGCGACTTCGTGCGCTCGCTGATGGCGATGGCCGAGCAGCACGGCAACTATCCCCGCTGGCCGCTCGGCGTCGGCGAGACCGAGGGGATGCTCGGTGACCCCGCGGTCCTCGTGGTGGCCGACACGTGGCAACGCGGGGTGCGCGGCTTCGACCTCGCGCACGCGTACGAGCTCGCCCAGCGCAGCGCCGACGGAGATCCGCCGAGCGGCGGCCGCGGCTCCATGGAGAGCTACCTGCGCCTCGGCTACTGCCCGATCGAGAGCGGAGGCGCGAGCGTCAGCCGGACGCTCGAGTTCGCCTACGCGGACAGCGCGATGGCCACGATGGCGCGCGCGCTCGGGCGCACCGACGATGTCGCCCGCTACGAGGCGCGCAGCCGCAACTACCGCAACACCTACGACGCCACGCGCGGGTTCTTCATCGGGCGGAGCGAGGACGGCGCCTTCCAGTCGGCCTACGCGAACGACGTGTGGGACGACGCGTACGCGGAGGGCAACGGCTGGCAGTACCTCTGGCTCGCCCCGCAAGATCCCGAAGGGCTCGCCGACCTGCTCGGCGGGCGCGACGCGCTGCTCGCGCGTTTGGGGATGTTCTTCGAGAACAGCGAATCGGAGCGTCGTTCCATCGGTCCGCCGCGGTGGTACTGGCACGGCAACGAGCCCGACCTGCACGCGCCCTTCCTGTTCGGAGCGCTCGGCGCCTCGGACGACGCGGCGCGGTGGTCGAGCTGGGCGCGGCGCACGTTCTACCGGCAGGGTCCGCGGGGACTGCCCGGCAACGACGACGGCGGGACGATGAGCGCGTGGTACCTCTTCGCGAGCCTCGGGCTCTATCCCTTCACGGGCGGCGACGACTACGTCGTCGGCAGCCCTCTGTGGACCCGGGCCGTCCTGCACCTCGAGGGCGGCGACCTCGTCCTCGAGGCCCCGGACGCGAGCGAGCGCGCGATCTACGTCCGCGCCCTCCGCCTCGACGGCGCATCGATCCCCCGGGACCGGGTCGCCCACGAGGCGCTGCGCGGCGGCGCCACGCTGCGCTTCGAGATGTCTGCGACGCCGTCGGAGTGAAGCGCATCCGCGCGCGACCGCGCCTCAGGGGGCGGCGGTCGGTGGACGCTCAGGCCCGCGGCGCGAGGAACTGCGCGACCCGGATGAGGCCGTCCTGCTCCGAGTAGCGCACGAGCACGCTGCCCTGCCGGCGCTCCCCGGTCGCCCGCACGACGCGCGACCAGTGCTCGCGCTCGACGACGTGCTCGCCGAGGACCACCCGCCCGTCCACCACGCCGCGCACCTCGTCGTGCGCCTCGAACATCGCGCCGTACGCCGCGCGGAACGCGGCGCCCCCGCGGTGCACCCTCTGTCCGTCCGCGCCGAGCACCTCGATGTCCGGGTGGTAGCAGGCGCAGAACGCCTCGAGGTCCGCGCGGTTGTAGGCCTCGAGCTGCCGCTCGCTCAGCCGCACGATCAGGGGGCTCTCCGTCATCGCCGCAGTCTAGGCGAGGGCCTGCGGCGTGTGCATTCCCGCGTGCCGGGTTCGTCGGCGGGGCCGCGTGCGCCGTCCGGGGGTTGCCTCGGGCGAAGACTTTTCGTATACCGCGCCCCCATGTCCGCCCCCCAAGACTCACCCGCCCGCAAGAAGCAGAAGAACCGCGCCACGCGAAAGCTGGCGAAGTGGCGCGAGAAGCAGCTCGCCGCCAAGTCCACCGGGGGCGCGTCGGCCACGAAGTGACCTTGCCGGGAGACGATCGGGGCGCGTCCGTCCTCCGGGCGGCCGCCTCGGGGCGTCTCCCGAGCCCTTCGTGGCTGCCGGCGGAACCCGCCAGCCCGTCCTCGACGTCGTCCCCTCGCGCCGGAACCGAGCGCCCTTGAGCTTGCTCGCCACCTTCCGGACGCGCATCCCCGACCGCAACCTGTGGGTCGTCTACGCGACGACCTGGGTGCTCGCGACCGCCTACGGCCTCGCCCTCGCGACGACGCCGCTGGTGCTGCACGAGCGGCACTTCAGCGGGTCGCAGATCGGCACGACGGCCTCGTGGTTCGGCGCCGGCATCGTCGGGTTCGCCATCCCGAGTGGCGCCGTCATCCGGCGCTTCGGGGCCCGGCGCACCTTGACGGTCTGCATCCTCGGCTACGCCGCGATGATCGGCCTCTTCCCGTTCCTGCCCGAGCTCTGGCAGATCGGACTGTGCCGCTGCGTCGACGGAGCGTTCTCGGTCGGGGTCTGGGTCAGCTGCGAGACGCTGATCCTCGCGCGCGCCCACCCCGAGCACAAAGCGTTCTCGACGAGCGTGTACGCGATCGCCACGGGCCTCGGCTATTTCGTCGGCGGGGGGCTCTCGTGGGCCCTGTCCCACGCGACGAGCTACCCGTTCATCTTCGTCGTCGCCGCCGGGGTCGCGGCGCTCTCGAGCGCCCTCGCCGCGCTGAAGCTCGAGCCCGAGGTCGACGCCCCGACGGGGCCCGCGCACGGCGACCCGAGCGCCCCGGCCCGCGGCTGGCTGGATCTCGCGTGGCGCATCAAGACGTCGAGCGCAGCGACGTTCTGCACCGGGTTCTTCCAGGCCTCGGTGGTCATCTTCCTGCCGCTCTACCTGATCGAGGTGAAGCACATCGACGGGCGCGACACGTCGCTCGTGACCGCGGTCTCCGCCGCCGGGATGCTCGTGATCTCGAACGTCGCCGGGCGCATCGGCGACCGCCGCGGACACCTGGCCGTGCTGCGCACGCTGGCGCTGATCGGCCTCGTCGTGATGCTCTCGTTCGTGCCCCTGACGGGCTTCGGGGCGATGCTCGCCGCCGTGCTCGTCGGCGGCGGCTGCCTCGCGTCGATCCCGCCGCTCTCGCTCGCGCTCCAGGGCGCCATCGCCGACCCGAGCGAGTACGCGCGCTCGAACTCCATCTTCAACGTGTTCTTCGCGACGGGGCTCTTGCTCGGTCCCTTCGTGACCGGGAGGCTCTTCTTCGACGCCCTCGGGCCGGAGTCGATCCTGTACCTGTTCGCCGGGCTCTGGGGCGCGCTGGTCGTCGTGGGCTGGGTGTTCCGGCACGACGACCCCGCGGTCGCGCGACGCGCCTCAGGCCGGACCTCACCGGCCTGACGGCGCCCCTTCGCTCAGACGGCGCGCACCTGGTGCGGCTGGACCCACGACGACTGGCCGAGGGCCGGGTTGTCCCAGTCGACCCCGACCATCCCGTTCTGGTGGGCCACGACGCGGGCCGGATGCCACTGGCCGTCCTGCCACTGCGCGTGCACCGGAGCCCCGATCGCCGGCGCCGCATGCGCCTGCTTGCCGTACGGGTCGTGCGACGACTTCGCCTGTACCTCGTGCGCCTGCTTGCCGTACGGGTCGTGCGACGACTTCGCCTGAACCTCGTGCGCCTGCTTGCCGTACGGGTCGTGCGACGACTTCGCCTGAACCTCGTGCGACTGCTTGCCGTACGGGTCGTGCGACGACTTCGCCTGAACCTCGTGCGACTGCTTGCCGTACGGGTCGTGCGAGGGCTTGGCGGGCGTCGGAGCGCCCATGCCCGGCGACATCATCGGGGCGTTCCCCCATCATCGCGCCGACCGGCTGCACCTGCTGCGGGTACAGCCACGACGACTGGCCGAGGGCCGGATTGTCCCAGTCGACTCCGAACATCCCGTTCTGCATCGCGACCACGCGACCGGCATGCCACTGGCCGTCCTGCCACTGCCCCATCACTGGCGAGCCGATCTGAACCGGCGCGACCGGAGGAGGCATGCCACCCATCATCGCGCCCGGCATCGCGCCCGGCATGCCACCCATCATCGCGCCCGGCATCGCGCCCGGCATGCCACCCATCATCGCGCCCGGCATCGCGCCCGGCATCGCGCCCGGCATGCCACCCATCATCGCGCCCGGCATGCCACCCATCATCGCGGGGTTGCTCCCGCCGACGACCTGGATGTCCACCGTCGCCCCCGGATCGATCTCCCCGTCGATGTCGGCCGAAGCGACGAGCCGATACGACGCGAGCTGCGGCGTCGAGTTCGGCAACCCGTGGGGGATCGCGAGGTTGAACGTGAACGGATGCGTCTGACCCGGCGTGGTCGTGAACGGCCCGCTCAGCGTCTGCGGAGGCACGACGTCCCGCGCGTGGGTGCGCTGCTGCGGCCCCTGCGGCGTCTGCTCCATCCGCGTCTCGTGGAGCACGAGCTTGAGGGTGATGCTGGTGATCTGCTGCGGTCGGCTCCCGGACTGGAACCCGACGGCGCCGGCCAGGCCCCCACCGGGCGTCACCTGGGCGGACTGCGGCTGGATGCCGAGCTTGCCGCCGCCGGCCCCGAACATGTCGAACAATCCCATCGAACGTCCTTCCTGGGAGCGCGCACCCCGCGGCCCCCCGCGGCCCGGAGGTTGCCAGAGCCCAGCGCCCCCGGGCAACGCCCCTCGGCCCTCGAGCGTGTCGCGCCCGGACCTCGGCCGAAGCGCACCCCGGACCGTACGCACCACCGACCACGCTTCACGGTCGCTCTCCGGAGGCCACGCACCTGCGACGACGCTTCGCCTTTCGCTCTCCGGAGGCCACGCACCACCGACGACGCTTCACGATCGTTCGCCAGGCGGTCCGGAGCGCCGAGGCCGCGCGCCCGTCGCAAGACGGATGTGGGGGGCCTCGCGCCGCGTTGCCAGAGGCCCCTACCCGCGGGCGGCCACCTCGAGCGAGCGCGGCACGCGCCCCACCGGGGCGGAGAGTAGATCAATCGCGCCGACGTGCGAGCCGTTTCGACGTTCAGATGTGCATGCCCGCCGGGGCGGGCGAACCGGGCGACGGAGCGGGCCGCGACGCGGGGGCCGGAACCCCGGGCGCACCCCGAGGCGGTGCGGGGGGCGCTCCGGGCACACCCGGCGGCGCGATTCCCTGCGGCGGCGCGGCCGCGGGGGCCATCCGCGCGATCGCCTGCTCGAGCGCGCCCTGGTCGAATCCCTGGATGATCTGCCCCTGGAAGTCGATGACCGGGATCCCCCGCGGCGAGATCCCGGCCCGCGCGGCCCGGGCCTGCATGTCCGCCGCCGCGCCGGGCTCCTGCTCCACGTCGCGCTCGACGAAGGGCACCCCGCGCGAGCGCAAGAAGGCCTCGGTCTGCCGACACGCGCCGCACCACGACGCCCCGAAGACCGTCACGCCCGCGCTCGCCGCCTCGGCGGCCTCGGCCGCCGCGACCACCTGTCGCTGGGCCGCCCCGAACGCGTCGACGTGCTGGTCGAACACCTCCCGAGGCAGCTGCCGGACCACGTAGCGGCCATCGTTTCCGGGCTGGCGCAGGTCGGCGACGAAGACGTGCTCGGGGTCGCGCGCGTCCGGGGGCAGCGCGAGCGAATCGACGCGCACCTCCCCACGACGGCCCTCCGGCACCTCGGCGCGCGACGACGCGGGATGGGCACCCTCCGCGTCGAACCACGTGAGGACGAGCCCTTCGGCCTCCCCCGCCACCGCGAATGGCGGGGTCACGACGGCCCCCGCCGTCTCGTCGTCGGGCACGATCGGCGCGGACGCGTCCGGTCCTCCGCACGCCCCGACCAACCCGGAGAGAAGCCACCACGCCCAGCGTCCCGTCGTCCGCATGGCGGGGAGCTTGGGGCAGCGTCCGCGGGGTTGCCAGTCCTGCCAAGCCCGGGTACGAGAGGGCTCCATGCGCGCGCGCACCCTCGCCCTCGGGTCGATCCTCGTCGCGGTGGGCGCGCTCGTGGTCCTCGCCTTCTTCATGGACCGCGACGACCGCTCCCGGAACGACGCCCTGCTCCTGCTCGACCGCTACGAGGGCATCGACGTCGACGATCCCCTCGAGGAGCGGCGGACCCGGATCGAGGCGCTCGCCGCCATCCCCCTGGGCGACGGCACCGCCGACCGCGTGCGGGACGCGTGCGTCGAGGCCCATCGGCTGCTGATCCGCGCCGAGGACACGAGCGCCACCGCGCGCGGTCTCTTCGCGCAGGCGACCCGCGGAGGCGGTGAGGAGGACGACATCCCCACCGCCGTGCGGGCCGACATCGAGAGCGCGCTGTCGGAGTCGAACGACGCCCTCACCGAGGCGCGCGACCGGATGCCGCGATGCCTCTCCGAGATGCGGACGCTCGAAGTGCGCTTCCGGCCGCACCATCTCCGGGCGGACTGAGCGCGCGGGTCGGACGCGGCGAGGCCGCATGAAGGCCTCGTCGGGCGCGACCCGGCCCACGGGAGCGACGCCGCCCGAACGTGAACGGCCCGACGGAACGCGGACCCGCGCGAGGGCACCGCGTCCCCGGTCGATCCTCGGCCGCTCAGAGCGTGAGCAGGGCAAGCCGGGTCTGGATGTACGCCTCGACCCGATCGAGCGGCGGACCGAGCGCGCCGGCGAGCGCCTCGAAACGCCGCAGTTCCCGCTCGAGCAGG
>CAIKNO010000409.1 GCA_903828805.1 uncultured Sandaracinus sp.
ACCCCGTTCTGCGACCCCGGAGCCGGCGCGCCCGGACCCTATCCAGAGCCCGGCGCGTTCCCCGCCGCGCACGGGCCCGGGCTCCCCTCGACGACCTTCGAGGAGGCCGCGCTCGGGGTGAACTGCGCCTACCTCGACGGCGGCGAGTGGGACGTGTCCGACCATCACAACCTCGGGGTGATGTACGACGGATACCTGCTCATGCCGATCGCGCCCGAGTTCGGGCGCGGCGGCCTCGCCTTCTTCGATCTGAGCACGCCGTGCGCCCCGCGCCTCGCCGGCTCGGGCTCATCGACCACGATGCGCGAGACCCATTCGATCGGATTCTCGTCGCACGGAGGACGCTGGGCGGTCGTCGACGGCATGACCCGCGCGCTCCGGGCCGGTGGCGGCGGGGTGCAGTTCTGGGATCTCGCGGACCCCACGGCGCCACGGGCCGTCGCGAACCTCGACGTGCCGGGGTTTCTCTATCCGGACTCGTACGCGCGGCTCACGCTCAGCGTGTTCTGGCAGGTGCCCTACGTGTACGTCGCCGGCGCCGACAACGGCATCTACGTCATCGACGCCACGAACCCCCGCGCGCCGGTCCTGGTCCAGCAAGTCCGCATCGAGCCCACGCTGCGCGCCGGACAGGTGCAGGCGATCGGGAACCTCCTGGTCGTCACCGCCGCCGAGGGCGCGCGCACGGTGCTGCTCGACATCTCCGATCCCGAGGCGCCACAGCCGATCCCCGGCGGCGACTTCCAGGCGGTCGATGCCCGCGGCGTGAAGCGGGACGCATACTTCACCACCACGAGCGGCGGCCACGTCTGGTACGCGCCGAAGGAAGGGGGCGGCGGCCTCGTCGTGATGGACATCCACGACCCCACCGCGCCCCGCTTCGCCGGGGAGATCCGCACCGAGGGGAACGGCGGCTACGTCTTCCTGCACGAAGATCACGCGTTCGTCGGCGAGTCGTCGATCGCGCGGATCTACGACGTCTCGGACCTCTCGAACATCACGGTCACGCGCGAGCTCGATCTGCCCGGAGACCTCGACACGCTGGTGCCGCTGGGCCACCTCGCGCTGCTGAGCGTCGACGACGAGGCGGAGCGCGATCACGGCAGCGCCATCGCCCCGTGGCAGAGCGCGCCGGACCGCAACCCGCCCCGCGTCACGTGGGCCGTGCCCTTCGACGGGGAGGTCGGCTTGCCCCCGACCTCGCGCTTCGCGGTGACCTTCGGCGAGATGATCGACGTCGGCAGCGCGTGGGAGGGTTCGGTGCGCCTGTACCGCGCGGGCGGGACCCCGGACGCGGGCCGCGTGGCCGGCGTCGTCAGCGCGCAGGAGACGATCGTGACGTTCACGCCTTACTGCCCCCTCGCGCCGGGCGAGTACGTCCTCGAGCTGCCGCCAGGCGGCGTGAGGGACGTGTCGGGCAACGCCCTCGCCGAGACGTTCACCGCGCGCTTCACCGTCGGGGTGCCGTGACGCGCCGGCGGGCATGGCGAGGCCTCGCGCTCGCGCTCGTGGCGGCCGGCCTCGCCGGGTGCGGCTCCCCGGCCGAGGACGTCGACGCAGGGGATGGCGGGGGCTCCGTCCCCGACGCGGGCGGCGGCGATGCGGGCGTCGATGGGGGCCTCATCGCCGACGCCGGCGCGTCGAGGTACGCCGAGGTCGAGGCCGAGGTGCTGCTCGACGGGTCCGCCTCGGTCGGCGCCATCCGTTATCAGTGGGCCCCGGGTGGAGGGTTGCCCTTCGGTCCGGTGTCGAGCGACCCCACGCTGCGGGTGCGCTACCCGCGTCCGGGACGCTACTCCGCCGTGCTGACCGTGTGGGACGGCAGCGGCCGTCGGCGCCGCGACGGAGTCGTCCTCAGCGTGACGAACCCGCCCTCCCACGCGCCCCGGCAATCGAGCACGATCGCCGTCGTCGCCGACCACCTGCTCGCCGTCGTCAGCCCCGACTCCGACGAGCTGATGCTCGCCCGGTGGTCGGAGGCCGGAACGCTCGAGGTCGAGCGGCGCGTGCCGGTGTGCCACACGCCCCGCACCCTCTGCCGGTGGGGCACCGAGATCGCGGTCGCGTGTCCGGGCGACGACACCGTCGCGCGGGTCGATCCCGCCCTCGGTACGACGACGACGATCGCGCTGCCGCGTGGCTCACGCCCCTTCGGCGTCGTCGCCTCCGACGCGGGCCCGCTCTGGGTCACGCTGCAGGGCACGGGCTCGCTCGCGGAGCTCGTCCGCGACGGCGGCACCATGCGCCTGGCGCGCACGTTGCCGGTGATCACGGACGCGCGGGGCATCACGCTCCTGCCCGACGGGCGGATCGGCGTGACCCGATGGCGCTCTCCGGACACGCACGCCGAGCTCGCCGTGATCGCCCCGGACACCGCGGCCGTCGAGACGTGGACGCTCGCGTACGATCCACAGGCCGCGAGCGACACCGAGGTCGGGGGCGTGCCGAGCTACCTCGAGCAATGGCTGGTGTCCCCCGACGGTCGCAGCTCGGTCGTGCCTTCGCTGCGGGCCGCGATCGGCGAAGGCTCGTTCGTGACCGGAGGCACGCGGCCCCTGTCCTTCCAGACCACGATCCGCGCGGTGCTCTCGACGCTCGATCCGACCACCGGCGTCGAGGACGCGGGGCATCGGTTGCAGTTCGACAACCGCGGCTTCGCGAACGCGGCGGTGTTCTCGTCCCGGGGGGACTACGTGTTCGTCGCCACGCGCGGCACCCAGACGGTGGAGCGCGTGGACGTGCTGAACGCCCAGCTCGCCGGCACGATCACCGAGGTCGGCTTCGCCCCGAATGGCCTGGCGCTCTCGCCCGACGATCGCTTCCTGTTCGTCGACACGTACCTCGCGCGGCGGGTCGCGATGTTCGACGTGTCGGACTTCTCGGAGGCGCCCGCGCCTCTCGCGCACGCCTCCATCCCGACCGACGAACCGCTCTCTCCCGCCGAGCTCCGGGGCAAGATCCTCTTCAACGACAGCCACGATCCGCGCCTCTCCCGCGACGGCTACATCGCGTGCGCGCACTGCCACCTCGACGGCCAGGACGACCATCGGGTCTGGGACTTCAGCGACCGTGGAGAGGGCCTGCGCAACACGACGTCGCTGCTCGGCGGCGCCGGCGCAGGCGCGCTCCACTGGACCGCGAATTTCGATGAAATTCAGGACTTCGAGCACGATCTCCGCGGTCCCTTCCAGGGCACGGGCCTGCTCTCGGACGCCGACTTCCACACCGGCACGCGCGACCAGAGTCTCGGCGATCCCAAGGCCGGGCTGAGCGCCGACCTCGACGCGCTGGCGGCCTACGTCCAGTCGCTCGCGGTGCGGCCCCCGAGCCCGCGCCGCGGGCCCGACGGCGCCCTCCCTGCGGCCGCGCTCCGCGGTCGCGACCTCTTCCGTTCGGACGCGACCGGATGCACCGCGTGCCACGTCGGCGAGGCCCTCACCGACAGCGGCTTCCTCGCCCCGGGGCGTCCGAGACTGCACGACGTGGGCACGCTCGGCGCAGGCTCGGGCCGACGCCTGGGCGGACCGCTGACGGGCCTCGACACGCCCACGCTCCACGGTCTCTGGAACTCGCCCCCGTACCTGCACGACGGCTCGGCGGGCACGCTCCGCGAGGTGCTGACGACGCGCAACCCCGAGGATCGTCACGGCCGCACGTCGCACCTCGGCGAGGCCGACCTCGACGACCTCGAGGCGTACCTGCTCTGCCTCGATGGGCGGCTCGACTGAGGCGCACGGCCCGACCGCGAGCGACGCCTCCCGCACGGGCCGCGCCGGGGGACGGCGTCGCCTCCGCCCGGAGGCCTGCCCGGTCCCCCCGGGACGTTTGACATCCGCACGCACCGGTCGTCGAATCGACGGCATGCACGAGTTTCCCACGGCCTGTGGCGCGGTCGGCCACGGCGACCGCTTCCCGAGGCCCGGTGGCCCCGGCATCTCCGGAGCGGCGCGCGTCGTGGTGATGGCGGTCCTCGCTTCGGGCTGCGGGTCGAACGGGCGCGCGGAGGTCACGGAGGACGGCGCGACGCCGGGACGCGACGCCGGCGCCCTCGATGCCGGCGGCTTCGATGCGGGGCTCCTCGACGCCGAGCGCGCCGACGCGGGAGTCGTCGCCGATCCGCGGTGCGGCGCACGCATCGAGCCCTACCTTCACGTGCGCCCGTTCGGCGACACCGCGCCGTGGAACGTGCCCACGTGCGGCCTGCCGAGGTGGTCGGAGAGCGATCGATACCGCGACCGATTCTGGCGCTACTCGTACCCCGGAGGGGATCCCGCCAACCC
>CAIKNO010000410.1 GCA_903828805.1 uncultured Sandaracinus sp.
CACCTCGGAGATCGGCGTCGTCCGGATGCTTTCGTCCCCGCGCTACAAGGGCGGGACCCGCATCGTCTTTTCGGCGGGCGGCAGGGCGAGGGGAGAGCTGCGCGCGGCGCACGACACGCTCGAGGCCGTCGCGCGTGCGCTCGGCGTCCCGGCGGCCGAGGCCCTGGCATCGACGGGTCGGCTGCAGGCCCAGCTCGAGGCGCTCGGCACGGAGCTCGGGCGCACGCGCGGTGCGCTGGCCCACGCCCTCGCGCAGGGCGGAGGCCCGGGCTTGCTCTGGCTCGGCGAGGGCGGCGTGGAGCTGGTGCGGCAGGTCGCGGCGCTGAGGTCGCGGGATGCGGAGGGCATGGCCGTGGTCGCGGGCCCCGTCGAGGGCGGGGTGCACCTCGTCGTGGCGCGCGGGGCACGAGGGGAGGGCGATGCGCGCGTCGTCTGGGCGCGGCTCGCCGCGGTCGGTGAGGGCCGCGGGGGCGGACGGCCGGAGCGGGTCGAGGGACGTTTCGTCGTGGCCGAGGGCGAGCTCGAGGCCCTGCGCGCGCGGCTCGAACTCGCCGTGTCCGCCGGGTGAGCGTCGCCCGCGTTCGCGGGCCGCGGCGGTGACCGCGGATCAGTCGGCCCCTCGGCGTGCCCGCGCGATCATGGGGCCGATCCGCGCGCCCACGATCCGCCCACCTCCGACCGCGAGGTGCAGCGCCACGAGCCCGACGAACGCGGTGCGGGCGAGGCCGCCGTAGAACGACCGCAGCCCGGCCGCCGTCCAGCCGTGGTCGCGGATCAAGCGATCGAGGTCGCCGTCGCCGCTGTCGCGTCCGGAGAGGAACGAGCCGAAGGGCAGCGGGCGGGTGCCCGCCTCGATCTCCCACCACGAGCGTGCGACCGAGGCGAGCGCGAAGAGCGCCACCGCCATCACGAGCCACCGCCAGAAGTCCCACCGGAGCTTGGCCGGAAGGGGCAGGTGAAACGCCGCGGCCGCGAGCGCCGGCAGCGCGATCTCGCCGACGCCTCCGCCCGCGACGAGCCATGATTCGCTCGCCTCGAGCGGGGTCCACAGGCCGACGGCCACCGCGAGGATCCCGACCGCCGCGGCCACGACGGCGAGCGGGTTCCGGGTGCGTACGCCGTGGATCGCGAGGAGGATCGGGAGGAGCACCTCTGCGGCGACCAGGATGGTCGAGCGCTCGAAGCTCCAGAAGGTCAGCCCGCACGGCAAGGGGAGGGCCGAGCGTCCGGTCGACCACGCCACGAGCGCGTGTCCGAGCTCGTGGAACTGGATCCGTGGGAGGAAGGCGAGCAGGTCGCCGAGCCCGGTGGCCGTGACCGCCCAGGCGAGCGCCAGCATCAGCGGCAGGGCGGCGAGCTCGACCTCGGGCCGCGGAGAGAACACGGTGGCCAGGTCCGACGGGACGCGGCCGAGGGCCCTCGGTGCGCCGGTCTGCTCGTCCGGAGACACGGGCGCGAGACCCTGCGTGGCGCGGCTCTCGGTCCCCCCGCCCCCGGCGGTGAGGTGGGCTGCGCGAAGGGCCACGAGCGTGCGTGCGTCGAGCCACGCGCTCCGGCAGGCGCGACACACCAGGACCTCGTGGCCCGTGGCCTTTCTCGACTCCTCGACGCCGAGCGGCCCCGCGCAGCCGGGACAGGGGATCGCTCCCGCGGCGTCTCCGTGGGCGTCGAGGGACACGCTCGTCGCGCGCGTCACGACGGGCCCTTGGGCCAGGGCCTCGAGGGCCGCCATGTCCCCCCAGACGCCACGGCAGGTAGGGCACCGCACCGCCATGGTCACGCCGAACGACATCTCGGCGAGCGTGTCGGCGTCCCGAGGGCAGCGCATCCGATCCCCCTCATGCCCCGCGGCGGCGTGTCGTGGACGCGGGGGCCTTCGCCCCCTGCCTCAGAAGGTGGCGTCGAAACAGACGTCGCCCGTGACCCCGACCTGGTAGGCGGAGACGCGGCGCTCGAAGAAGTTCGCGAGCTCCTGCACGTCCTGCAGGTCCATGAACGGGAACGGGTTCTTCGCGCCGTACACCGGCTGCAGTCCGAGCATCGCGAGGCGCTGATCGGCGCAGAGCTCGAGGTACTGGCGCACGTCGGGGACCGAGAGGCCGGAGACGCCGCCCGAGAGGAGGTCCTCGGCGAACTGGACCTCGCAGTCGATCGCCTCCGCGAGCATCGCGCGCACGTCGCGCTCGAACTGTGCGTCGAAGAGCTCGGGCTCCTCGCGCCGGATGGTGTCCACCGCCTCGAACGCGAACGCCATGTGCGCGCTCTCGTCGCGGAACACCCAGTTGGTGCCCGCGGCCAGTCCGTGCAGCAGCCCGCGCGAACGCAGGAAGTACACGTAACAGAACGCGGCGAAGAAGAAGAGACCCTCGATGCACGCGGCGAAGCAGACGAGGTTCAGCAGGAACGCGCGCCTTCGCGCCTCGGTGTCGAGCGCGTCGACGCCGTCCATCGAACCGAGCCAGCGCATCGCGAATTCGGCCTTCTTGCGGATCGAAGGGATCGTCTCGACCGCGGCGAACGCGCGGGTCCGCTCCTCGGGATCGGGCACGTAGGTGTCGAGCAGCGTCAGGTAGAACTGGACGTGCAGCGCCTCCTCGTAGAGCTGGCGCGACAGGTACATCCGCGCCTCGGGCGCGTTGAGGTGCTTGTAGAGCGAGAG
>CAIKNO010000411.1 GCA_903828805.1 uncultured Sandaracinus sp.
CCATCTTGTCCGCGATCTCCTCGGGCGAGGGCTCGCGGCCGAGTTCCTGCACGAGGTAGCGGGACGTCCGGATCAGCTTGTTGATCGTCTCGATCATGTGCACCGGGATACGGATCGTGCGCGCCTGGTCGGCGATCGCACGCGTGATGGCCTGTCGGATCCACCACGTCGCGTAGGTGCTGAACTTGTAGCCGCGGCGGTACTCGAACTTGTCGACCGCCTTCATCAGGCCGATGTTGCCCTCCTGGATCAGGTCCAGGAACTGCAAGCCGCGGTTCGTGTACTTCTTGGCGATGGACACGACGAGGCGCAGGTTCGCCTCCACGAGCTCGGCCTTCGCCTTCTCGGCCTCGCGCTCGCCGTCGTGCAGCTCGTGGTACGTGGCCCGGAGGGTGTCGACCGGCTGTCCGAGCTCCTCCTCGACCTTCTTGATGCCGCGCCGTGCCTCGCCGATCTCCTCGAGGATCTCGCGCAGCTGGTCGGAATCGCAGCCCAGCTTCCGCTGCAGCTTCTTCGCGGCGGTGGCGCTCTCGGCCATCTCCCGCATCGCCTGGCGGATCGCCTTCTCGGTGATCCCTCCGGCGCGGCGCTCCGCCTCGGAGATCTGGGTCTCGGCGCGCTCGACGCGGCGCACGAAGCCCTTGATCGTGTTCACGATGCGGTCGAGCTGCTTGCGGTTCAGGCGCAGCTCGCGGAGCGTGTCGAAGCGCTCGCGGCGGATCTTGTCCATCTGCTGCTCGGCCAATCGCCGCGCGCGGTCGCTTACCTTCCTGGCCGCCTCGAGCTCCTCGCGGATCTTCTGGTTCTGCCCCTCGAGGCGCTTGACCTTGTCGATCTGCCGGATGACGCGGAGCTTCCACTCCTCCTCGTCGACCTCCTGCGTCTCGTCGGTCTGCTCCTCCTCCTTGACCACCTCGCGGACGCGGAGCTTGCCCTTCTTGAGCTTCTCGCCGAGGTCGATGACCTCGCTCAGGCCGACCTTGCTCGAGAGGATGACCTCGAAGACCTTGTTCTCGCCGTCCTCGATCCGGCGCGCGATCTCGACCTCGCCCTCGCGGGTCAGCAGCGAGACGGAGCCCATCTTCCGGAGGTACATCCGGACGGGGTCGTTGCTCTTCGTGTTGAGGGCGTCTTCCGACGCCGCACTCACGACGGTGGCCCCGGACGCCTTGTCCGCGCGCCGCGGTTCCGCGGGCTCGTCGTCGTCGTCGTCGTCGTCGCCCGCCGCCGCACGCGCCTTCGCCTTGGCGACGTCCGCGTCGCGCCGCTGCTGGGCCTTGGCCTGCGAGGCGACGTCCACGACGTCGATGGATTCGCCCCCGAGGAGCATCATCAGGTCGTCGATCTGGTCGGAGGTGACCATCTCCGGCGGCAGGGCCTCGTTGACCTCGTCGTAGGTCAGGAAGCCCTTCGCCCGCCCCTTGTCGAGCAGGGCCTGGACTTCCTTGCGCTCCTTGCCACGCAGCAAGCGAGAGACGCCGCTCGGCGGCGGCACCGACGGTGCCCTCCCCTCGAACGAATCCTCCACGTCGTCGTCCTCGCCCGAGAACCCGTCGACGCTCAGCTTGGGATCCTTCGTCTTGGCCGGCTTGGTTGCACGACCCGACGCCCCGTTCCTGTCCGCCATCTTCACCTCGTGGTGCTCCTCGAACGAACCTCGCGAACACCGACCACGCACCCCGCAACCCCTGCATCACCCGGCCGCCGCCCGCGAAGTGGGCGTCGATCCCGCCTCGCGACCGCCCACCCTCCGAGCGTCAGGACGACCTCCGGATCGCCCTCTGCCCGAGCTCGTAGAGCCGCCGCGTCAACTCCTCCGCGTCCTCGTGCTCTCCCGCTCGCCGCGCCCTTGCGATGCGCTGCGTCAGCGCCGACATCTCGCGCTTGATGGCGTCGAGCTGGAGCTTGGGAATCAACGCATCACGAAGGAAGTTTCGTGCGGCGTCGGGGTCGTTGAAGGTCTGAACGGCCAAGCGCTCCTCGAGCCAGCTACGAGCAGAAATATCGCCCACGGCAGCCAGGAGTGCGGTCGCATCGACCGCACCGTGCGCATCTGTCGCACCCGCCGAGGTGCCAAGAATGACGCGGAGATCCCCGCTCGTCAAAAGTCGGGCGAGCGTTTCGGCCTCCGGGGAGCCCAGCAGGGTCGGCTGATCGAGCAGCAGACCGAGGGCCTCGAGCTCGAGCGGGGGCAGCACGACGGGGGGCCGGACCGCCGCGGACGGGACCTGTGCGGCCCCCTCGGAGGGGGTCGGCTCCGGCCTCCGAGGCCGCGTCCCTTGGCCCTGGAGCCCCCGCCGGAGCTGACGGCGGACCGCCTCGATGTCGTGGATCTCGAAGACCTGCGAGACCCGCTCGACCCACAGGCGAATCTCGATCGGGTTGGGCACGGCGGCGAGGATGGGGCCGAGCGCTTCGATGGCCTGGGCCCGGGCCGCCGGGTCCGCCCCCGCGTCGGTGGCGGACGCGTCGATCAGGTGCTCGACGATGGGCACCGCGGCGGCGATCAACGCCCGGAGCGCCTCCGGCCCGCGCGCCCGGAGGTAGCTGTCGGGATCTTCACCCGGGGGCAGCGCGGCCACCCGCGTCGCGAGCGCCTCGGCCATCAGCAGCGGGAACGCCGACGCCACGGCCTTGCGCCCCGCCCGATCGCCGTCGAAGAGCACGACGACCTTGTTCACGTAGCGACGCAGCAGCTTGGCCTGCATCGCGGTGAAGGCGGTCCCGAGCGGCGCGACCACGTTCGGGTGACCCGACTGGTGGACCGCGAGCACGTCGAAGTTCCCCTCGCACAGGATCGCCGTCGCCTCGCGCCGCAGCCCGACGCGGGCCTCGTGGAGACCGAACAGCAGTTCTCCCTTCCGATAGAGCGGGCCCTCCGGAGAGTTCACGTACTTCGCGGGGGCATCGGCCCCTTCGCGGAGGACCTCGCCCGGGGGCAGGTCGAGGGCGCGGCCGCTGAACGCGACGATCCGGCCGTGCACGTCGGCGATCGGGAACATCAGACGATGGCGAAACCTGTCGTAGTGCCCCTCGCCCGTCCGACGCGGCACGATCATCCCCGCGAGCTCGGCCTCCCGGGGCGAGAGCCCACGCTGCGCGAGGAAGCGCGCGAGGTGATCCCATCCGTGGGGCGCGTAGCCGAGCCGGTAGGTCGCGGCCGTCGCGTCCGTCACTCCTCGCTTGCGGATCTCGGCGCGCGCCATGCCGCCGAGCGGGTGCTCGTCGAGCATGCGGACGAAGAACCCCGCGGCCGCCTCGACGATGGCGTGGAGGCGCTCCCGCTCGAGGCGCGCGTGACGCACGCCGTCGTCCTCGCGCGCGTCCTCGGCAGCGAGCTCGATGCCCGCGCGCTCGGCGAGGAAGCGCAGCGCCTCGGGGAAGCTCCGGCCCTCGAGCTTCATCACGAATCCGATGGCATCCCCCGACGCTCCGCACCCGAAGCACTTGAAGAACTGCCGGTCCGGGTGAACGTGGAAGGACGGCGACTTTTCGGGATGGAACGGGCAGAGGCCCTTGAACTGAACGCCCGCGCGCTTGAGCGCGACGGATTCGCCGATCAGCGACACGAGGTCGGTGCGCTCTCGAATCTCCGCGACTTGTTGGTCCGAGAACACCGGCCGCGGACTCTGCGGGATGGGGCTCCGGGAATCAACGTGGGGCGGACGAGACCCGCTGGAAGCTCACCGCCAGGATCGTTCCGCGGGCGGAGGACACCAGCGCTCCGTACCGGCATTTCTCGATCAGCACGCCGACGTGGGAGGCCCCGGCGCGGTCGAGG
>CAIKNO010000412.1 GCA_903828805.1 uncultured Sandaracinus sp.
GGCAGAGCATGCGATTCGGACACCACCGACGAGGCCACCGCCGACGTGGGCACCGCCGACGTGGGCACCGCCGACGTGGGCACCGCCGACGTGGGCACCGCCGACGTGGGCACCGCCGACGTGGGCACCACCGACGTGGGCACCACCGACGTGGGCACCGCCGACGAGGCCACCGCCGACGTGGGCACCGCCGAAGACCCGACATCGGACGCCGACAGCGCGCTGCGCGGGCCTCTCAACTGGTCCAGGATTCCGGCGGCTGCATCGGCCGCATCGAACGCGCGCCCGGGGGTCGGCCCCCCCCCTCGCCCCCCGCCGCCGCCTCGGGGCCCCGCCGGGGCCGGTCCGGATGGACCCCGTCGCTCGAGGGACTCCAGCCGCGCGACCACCTCCGCGAGCGCGCGCAGCGGCGGCCGGGTCGCGAGCCGCACCAACCCCATCTCGAGCACCACCCTCGGCATCGAGGCCCGCGCCACCTCGTCCACGAGGAGCGACACGGAGGCGAAGGCGCGCTGCAGCTCGAGCACGTCCCCCCGGCCCGCGAGTTCGAGGGCCGCCCGGCGCTCCTCCTCGACGAGCTCGACGAGGTCGGTGTCGGCGCCCGCGACGCGAAGGACGACGAGGTCGCGCATGAGTTCGGCGAGCGCCTTCGTGAAGTGCAGCAGGTCGAGGCCGCGTCCCGCCAACCCCTCGACGACCTCGAGCGCGAGCGCACCCTGCCCTTCGAGGACGGCCTCCGCGGCGCGGTGCAAGTGCTCGCGGTCGGCGATGCCGAGCACGCGCGTCACCTCCTCGCCCACCAGGTGCAAGCCCGCGAACGCGACGATCTGATCGAGCAGCGTCAGCGCGTCCCGCATCGACCCGGCCGCTTCGCGCGCGACGATGGCCACGGCCCGCTCGTCCGCCTCGATGCCTTCCCGGGCCAGGACCTCACGCACCCGCGCGGCGACCACCCCTTGCGGAATCAGCCGAAAATCGTAGCGCTGACAGCGCGAACGGATGGTGATCGGGACCTTGTGGGACTCGGTCGTCGCGAAGATGAACGTGACGTGCGACGGCGGCTCCTCGAGGGTCTTGAGGAACGCGTTGAACGCGCCCGTCGACAGCATGTGGACCTCGTCGACGATGACGATCTTCGACCGGTCCCGCGCAGGACGGAACGGGAGCGTCTCCTGGAGCCTCCGCACGTCGTCGACGCTGTTGTTCGAGGCGCCGTCGATCTCGAGGACGTCGAGGTCGACGCCCGCGGTGATCTCCTTGCACGGGTCGCACACTCCGCACGGCTCCGACGTCGGGCCCGCCGCGCAGTTCAGCGCCTTCGCGAGGATGCGGGCCGTGGTCGTCTTGCCGACCCCGCGGACCCCGGTGAAGAGGAACGCGTGGGCCACACGTCCCGTCGCGATGGCGTTGCCGAGCGTGCGGGTGACGTGCTCCTGACCGACGAGGTCGGAGAAGGTCTGGGGGCGGTACTTTCGAGCGAGGACCGTGTACGCCATGAAGGGGCGCCGACTGTAGCAGACCGGCACGCCCGACCGGCACCCCGAACGCTCGCCCGAGCCCATTCGGCCTTCACGTCGCGGAGGACGCCAGGGCCGCCCTCGCCAACGCGCCGCCCGGTGCTATCGACGGCCGTGGTCCTCGCGCACGAATTCGTCACCGCCGTGGGCGCCCGGCCGACGCGATCCCTGGTCTTCCTCCACGGCATCCTCGGCAGCGGCCAGAACCTCAGGACGCTCGCGAGGCGATTCGTCGAGGCCCACCCGGATTGGGCGGGCGTGCTCGTCGATCTGCGGCGGCATGGACGCTCGATCGACGCCCCAGGCGTCGACACGCTCCAAGGTGCGGCCGACGACGTGGAGACACTGGCGAAGACCCTCGCCCTTCCCGCGGGCGCCGTGATCGGTCACAGCTTCGGCGGCAAGGTGGCCCTCGCCTGGCTCGCCACCGGCCCGGGCTCGTTGAAGCACGCGGTGCTGATCGACAGCAACCCCGGTCCGAGACCGGACGCACGCGGCTCGGAGGGGACGCTCTCCGTCGTGGACGACCTCGAGTCCATGGCCGCCGCGTCGTTCGAATCTCGAGACGCCTTCATCGGCGCCCTCGCCACGCGAGGGCACGCCCGGCCCGTGGCCCAGTGGCTCGCCCAGAGCCTCCGGCGCGACGACGACGGATGGCGCTTCGCTCCACCCATCCCTGCGATTCGAGCGCTGCTCGCATCGTATTTCGCGCTCGACCTGTGGCCCGTCGTCGAGGCTCCGCCCGGAGATTCCGCCGTGCACCTCGTGGTGGGCGAAAGGTCCAAGGTCCTCGACGCCGACGACCGGAACCGCGCGCACGCCCTCGCCGGGCCGAAGGTGACCGTCGACTTCCTGCCGACCGATCACTGGGTTCACGTCGAGGACCTCGAGGGCTTGTTGAAGGTCCTCGCGCATCGACTCGGCCCCTGAAACCGGCGACGAGGAGCGCCTCGCCCGCGGCCGGCGGCGGACGGTCCACGCCTTCGCCGACGCGAAGCCCGCGTGGCAGCACCGCGACGCCCGCCACGCACCCGACCGCGCAAGAGGCGACGCACCTGCCCGGATCGCGCGAGAAGAACTCGATATTCTGACGACGGCACGCGTTCTGCGTCACGCTTGCGCCGTGCCCAACCGCTGGATGCAGTACTCCGACCGGCTGATGATCCAGAGGCTTCGGCTGCTCGGCTTCGAGAGCCGCACGGTCCCGACGTCGGCAGGGAGGATGCACGCGCTCGATGCGCCCGGGAGCGGCTCGCTCCCTCCGGTGCTGATCCTTCATGGATTCTCCGCGGCGGCCCACCTCTACGAAGGCGTGCTGACCCGCATCCGACCCCACGTCCGGCGGGTCGTGGCGATCGATCTCCTCGGGCATGGCGAAAGCGAGATGCCCGCGACGGGCCTCGACCACGACGGCTTGGGCCGCGGACTGCTCGAGGCGGCCGACGTGCTTCTCGACGGGCCGACCGTGGTGTTCGGCAACTCCCTGGGCGGCGCCGCCGCCATCCGCCTGGCCGCGTCTCGCCCCGAGCGGGTGCATGGGCTCTTCCTCGTCGCGCCCGGCGGCGCGTTCATGGAGTCCGACCGTCTCCGGACGTTCGTGGCGCAATTTGGTCTGCACACCCACGCGGACGCGCTCCGGTTCGTGGACCGACTCTTCCGTCAGCGTCACCCACTGCGTCACGTGCTCGCGTGGGGCACGAGACAGCGGTTCGCGCGGCCCGGCCTCGGCCACCTGCTCGAACAGCTCCGCCCCGAGGACCTCCTCCGCCCCGAGGAGTTGCGCGCGCTCGAGGTGCCCACGCACGTGGTCTGGGGCGGCGCGGACCGGATCCTCGGCCCGGAGGCGCTCGCGTTCTACCGGTCGAACCTCCCGCGCCACGCCTCCCTCGAAGTGGTCGAGGCCTACGGCCACGCGCCCCACGTCGACCACCCCGACAGCCTTCACACCCGGCTGCTCTCCTTCGTGGAGTCGCTCGGCCGCGCCGCGCATTCCGGTCCGGCCCTCCGGCCGGTTTTGTCGAAGGAAACGGCCTCCCGCGCGGCTTGACAGCCCCGGGGCCTCCCCATAGAAAGCCGCGCCGCATGCGCCCTGCCCCCTCGTCTTCGTTTCCTTCGACCCTCGTCGAGGCGCTCGACCGGCTGCCGACGGGAGAAGCGCGCGGCTTCCGGTTCGTCGGGACGGATCGTCAAGAGCGCTACTTCCCGTACGAGGCGATGCGCACCGAGGCGTACCATCGGGCGGCGTTCCTCTCGTCGGTCGGCCTCTCCAAGGGCGATTGCGTCGCCCTCGTCATCCCGGAGAACCACGAGTTCGTCCTGTCGTTTCTCGGCGCGAGCGTCGGCGGCTTCGTGCCCGTGCCCATCTTCCCGCGCGCCTCGTTCAAGGGCGTCGACACCTACGTCGACACCCTCGAGCACATCGTGAAGGCGGCCCGCGCGAAGGTCGTCGTCTGCATGCAGCAGAACCGCGACATCGTCGCCCAGCTGCAGGGCCGACCCGGGCTCGAAGCGCTCGTCGTCCTCGACGTGGAGACCGGCTTCCTCGGACAGGCCCCGCCGTTCTCTCCGCCTCGGATCACGCCTCGGGATCTCTGCTTCTTGCAGTTCACGTCGGGGAGCACCAGCCGCCCGAAGGGCGTCATGGTCCGCCACGACAACCTCGTCGCGAACACGACGGCATTCCTCGGCCCGTCGGGGCTCGCGCGCACCCCCGACGACATCGGGGTGTCCTGGCTGCCGCTCTTCCACGACATGGGACTCATCGGTTTCGTCCTCGGGACGCTGATCGTCGACCTGCCCGTCGTCCTGATGCCGACGCCCACCTTCGCGCGGACTCCGCGGATGTGGCTCGAGCTCATCACCAAGCACCGCGGAACGATCACGTACGCGCCGAACTTCGCCTACCAGCTGGTCACCAAGCGGGTCACCGAGAAGGATCTCGGGACCCTAGACCTGTCGAGCTTGAGGGTGGCGGGGTGCGGCGCCGAGCCCATCCGCGCGCGCACCCTGCTCGACTTCGCCGACAAGTTTCGTCCCGCCGGGTTCCGCTCGACCGCCCTGCTGCCGAGCTACGGGATGGCCGAGAGTTGCCTCGCGATCACGTTCCACTCGCTGGGCCAGGACATGGTCGTCGAGCGCGTCGATCCGGCGGCGATGCGCACGGGGCACGCCGTCCCCTCGACGGCCTCCGATGCGCTCGAGATCGTGTCCTGCGGCGTGCCGTTTCCGGGGCATGAACTCGCCGTGGTCGACGAGCACGGCACGAACGTCCCGGAGCGCGTCGTGGGTCAGGTGCTGAGCCGGGGCCCCAGCGTCACCGACGGCTACTACGAGAACGACGAGGCGAGCGCCGAATCCTTCAAGGACGGCTGGCTTCACAGCGGCGACCTCGGCTATGTCGCGGACGGCGCTCTGTTCGTCTGCGGCCGCGTCAAGGACCTCATCATCCTGAACGGCGCGAACCACTACCCGCAGGACATCGAGTGGGCCGTCGGCGAACTCGACGGGGTGCGCCGCGGCAACGTCGTGGCGTTCAGCGTCATGAAGGACGGGGTCGAGCAGCTCGTCGTCGCCGCGGAGGGCCACAGCGCAGACGCCTCTCGGCTGCGAACGGCGATCGCCGAGGCCGTGCAATCGGCGTTTGGATTGACTCCCTCGCACGTCGCGGTCTGCGGCGTCGGGGCGCTGCCGAAGACCTCCAGCGGCAAGGCGCAACGGCGGAAGACCCGCCTGATGTGGGAGAGCGGAGAGCTCGAAGAGCACCGCATGTCCGATGAACCCTTGGCCTGAACCCCATGGCCTGAGAGAGCGAGAGAGAACATGACCCGTCCCGAGCTGTTCCAGACGTTCCAGCGGATGGCGAGCGAGATCGCCGAGAAGGACTTCGCTTCCGTGCAGGAGGACGCGAAGATCGCCCAGCTCGGACTCGACTCGCTCAACTTGCTCGAGCTCGTCGGGCAGATGGAGCGCGAGCTGGGCGTGCAGATCCCCGACGAACAGCTCGTCGGAATTCAGACGGTGCGGCAGCTGCTCGACCTGGTCGAGAGGCGCCTCCAGAAGTGATCGCCGGGCCCCTCGGGGCAGGAGCAGAGGCCATGACCGATTCGGAACTGAGGGTGAAGCTTCGGGAGATCATCTCGGAGGTGAGCGAGGTCGATGAGATCCCCGACGAGACCCCGTTCAAGGAGCTCGGGATCGATTCGATGATGGCCATCGAGATCGTCGCGGAGGTCGAGCGCACCTACAAGCTCTCGATCCCCGAAGAAGATCTGCGAAAGCTGACGCACTTCGAGGCGGTGTACGGACTGGTCAAGGACCTGCTCGCCAAGGCGGCGTGAACGGCGCGCGACGCGACGTGTCTGGCCCCCTCGCAGTCGGCCCCGCGGCCGCGCACGAACACGTCTCGGACGGCACGCCATCCGCCTCCGTTCACCACGTGCGCGTGGGGTACGTCGACACCGACCGCGCCGGCGTCGTGCATCACACCGTCTATCTCGTGTACATCGAGGCCGCACGCATCGCGTTCTTCCGCGAGCGGGGCCTCGACTACCGCGCCTTCGAGGCCGACACCGGACTCGGCCTGCCGGTGGTCGGTGTGCAGTTGCGCTACCGGGCGCCCGCACGTTTCGACGACGAGCTCACGGTCAGCACGCGGGTCGTCTCGGTGTCACGGGCGAAGGTGGCATTCGAGTCGGTGATCCGACGGGGCGACGTCCTGCTCGTCGAGGGCGTCGTCGAGGTCGCCTGCGCCCACCTTCGAGAGGAGCGAGGATGCAGCATCCCCGACGTCATCCGGCAGCTCTGTGCCTCCTGATCGCGTGGGGCGCGGCGGGTGCGTCTTCGTGCGCCTGTCAGCCGGCACCCCGCACGGCGATTCCCGTGCTCCACGCAGCCCGCGCCGCCGTCGCGCCTCGCATCGACGGTCTCCTCGGGGATGAGGCCTGGAGGGCCGCGACGCCGACCGACCCATTCGTGGACACGTTGACCGGCGCGGCCGCGACGCCTGCCTCGCGGGCACGCATGACCTGGGACGACGACGCCCTCTACGTCGCCTTCGAGGTCGACGACACGTTCCTGCGGTCGACGTTCACCCGGAATGACGACCGCCTCTGGGAGCAGGACGTCGTCGAGCTGATGATCGACCCGGACGGCGACGGGGCGCACTACGTCGAGCTGCAAGTCTCCCCCACGAACCACGTGTTCGACTCGTGGTTCGATGCCCGCCGGGTGCCCGCGCCGTTCGGACACCTCGCTTGGTCATCCGGGTTGAGGAGCGCCGTGTCCCTCGAAGGGACGGTGAATGACGACGACGACGACGCGGGTTGGCACGCCGAGATGGCGATCCCGTGGACGGCGTTCGCCACGGTGGGCCCGGGCACGACGCGCCCTTCGCCGGGGGCATCGTGGCGGATCGCGCTCTACGTGCTCGACGCACGCGCCGAGGGACAGACCGGCGTCGGGTGGTCCGCGCCGCTCGTCGGGGACTTCCACGTCCCCGCGAGGTTCGGGACCGTCGTGTTCGACTGACGCGTTCCCCCGGGCGGTCCTCAGAGCGGGTCCGCCTCGCCCCGGGCGGGGCTCGCGGCTTCCTCCCCCGCGGGTCGCCACGGCGACGGCGGAGGCTCGAGCTGCTGGACGAGCTGCGCCACACGCCGGCGAAGCGCCGTGAGATCGTCGATGGCGCGGTCGCGCTCCTGGCTCACGTCTCGCAGCTGCTCCTCGTACGCCTCGGCACGGGCGACCGCCTCTCGACGTGCCGACCTCGCCGCGTCGAGATCTTCCTCGGCCTGAGCGGTCTGGCCGCGGGCCCGCGCGAGGTCCTCCTCGAGCTCGGACGTGATGCGTTCGGCGTCGGCTCGAAGCTCCGAGACGTACCGCCCGAGGTCGCGCGCGCGCTGGCTCTCCACCTCGAGCAGGCGACGCGTGTTCGCGCTTCCCTCTTGCGAGAGCCCGAGTTCCACACGCGTCTGATCGAGCGAGGCCCGCAGGCCGTCCCGGTCCGCGATCAGGCTCGCGATCTGGCCGCCGAGGATCTCCACCTGACCCACGACCGTCGCGAGCTGATCGGCGAGCTGCTCACGCGTCAGTCGACTCTCTTCGTAGCGGTCGATGAGGGCGTTGTGATCGGCGTCCAGCGCCTGCAGACGAGCGGCCTCGACGACGAGATCGGCCCGGGCCGCCGCGGCCTCCATGCGGACCCGATGGATCTCGGTCGCCTGGAGTTCGGTCTCTCGCACGAAGACGTACACCACGGCCGCGAACACCGTGGCGAGCCCGACGGCCGCCGGCACGAGCCACTGCGCGAGCGCGCGCCGCCGCGCGCGACGTTCCTCGGGCTGCGTGAGGACGGCGAGTTCATCCGCCAGTTCCTCGGCGGTCGGTCGGCGGTCGGGATCGAGCGCCAGCCACCGTTCGAAATGGGGCCCGAGAAAACGCAGGTCGCGCGCGTGCGGCAGCGCCGGACGTTCCCGCGATCGACGCTCGACGAAGGCCTCGATGGCCCCCGCGGCGACGTCTTCTTCACTCCACGGCTCGAGGGCGTTTCGCAACGAGAGCGCCAGCGCGAACACGTCCGCCTTGGGACCGATCGGCCGGTCGTCATCGAGGTTCGCGTAGTGCGATGCGACCTCGGGCGCGAAGTAGACCGGCGTGCCACCGATCAACGCCTCGTGCTCCTTGGCGGCCACGCCGAGGTCGAGCAGCACGGGGATGATCCCCGTCTGCGCCCCGTCGTCGGTGCCGAGGCCCTTGATGCGGGCGAGCAAGACGTTGTCGGGCTTGATGTCCTGGTGTCGGATCCCGTTCGCATGAAGGGTCGCGAGGGCCCGCGCGAGAGGCTCGAAGATCCGACGCGCCTCCGCCCGTGTGAGCGCGCCGCGCTTCATCCGGCGCTCGAGCGTCTCCCCCTCGTACCAGGGCATGACGAACCAGAGGCGGTCCTCGTGCCAGCCGTGGTCCTTGAACTGAACGACGCTCGGATGAAAGACCGCCGCGATGAGCTTCAGTTCTCGCAGCGCGGCATCCCGCGCCGCGGTGGACAGCGAGGGCTCCCGGAGGATCTTCAGAGCGACCCGGTGCCCCGGAACGTCGGCATCGTCGGCGCGGTACACGTCGCCAAAGGCCCCGACACCGACGCGCTCGACCACACGGTACCGCCCGCCGACGTGGGTGCCGGCGGCGAAGGCCTGCAACGCGTCGGACTCGGCGCCGCGTCCGCCCGCAGGATCCACGCCCTTGGCCAGCGCGAAGACGTCGACCATCGGCCCGCCTCGCGTGGCGAGCGGGTCCGGCGCGTGGGGTCCGAGGAGCGCCCGGGCGTGGGCCATGGCGAGGTCGAGGCGCAGCTCCACTTCGCTGATCGGAAGTTCGAGCACGCAGGCGATCTCCACGGGGGAGAGCTCGCGGGCGTGGCGAAGCTCCACGAGTTCCGCCTCCTCGTCCGGCATCGCGCGTCGCACACGGCGCAACGCCTCGGTGTAGTCCTGCGTCGCTTCGGGTGGGTCACGGAACGCGAGCTCCGCGATGCCCGCGTCCGTGCGCCTTCGGCCCTGGTGCTCGGCGGCGATGCGACGGGCGATCCGGTACACGTGGGCCTTGGGTCCCGGCTCCCGCAGCAGCTCCGTGCCCGGCAGGGAGGCGACCAGTCGACGCAGTTCTCGAAAGGCATCGACGGCGAGATCGACGTCGCCGAGCCTGAGCGCGAGGTACTGCCGCAAGCCGACGGACCAGGGGCCGAGCAGCCTGCGACGCAGGGCATCCGGGGACGTCGCGAACACTCCGGAAAGCTCATCGGATGCGCGGCCGGTCAACGACATGTTGCCCCTTCCCGGCGCGGCGCCCGCGTGCGCCTCCTCGCCCTGCGGATCCCGCCGCACGACGAGCGGCACCACCGACTCGTCAGGCCGCGGTCGAAGCGGCGTTCGCGCCGTGGGTCGAGAAAGCACGCACGGATCGTTGCCCGCCCGAACCCCGGGCGCAAGAAAGGCGAAACGAGGGGTTTCCGGCGCTCAAGGCCGTGGCGCCCCGGACTGCGCCGAATCGACTCCCCGGCTGGGCCGAGCGCTGGTAGTCTCGCGGCCAGTGTTCCTCTGGCTCGCCATGGGCGTCCTCCTCCTGACTGTGGGCCTCGGCTCGCTCGGCGCCGTCGTGTGGCTGCAGCGCTCGGAACGTGGTGCGACGCCGTCCAGCAGCGCCCCGCGCCCAGAGCGCGCATCGCTCGCGCTCGTCGATGCGGCCTCGACGGGGGTGGCCGAGGACGAGGGCGGAAGCACCCTGGGAGACGTGGTGCGTCCGCTCGAAGGCCACGCCATCGCAGCCGGCGCCGAGCCGAGCATCGGCCTCGACATCGACGTCTCCGAGGCCATCTCCGCGGCCGAGGCAGAGGATGATCCCACGGGGCCCGTCGCCCGGATCCTCGTCACCGCCGCGGGCAGTTCGGACGCGGGGCGCCGCCGCGCGCACAACGAGGATGCGTATCTCGTCCTCGGCCGACACGGCCTCTTCGCCATCGCCGACGGCATGGGCGGGTACGCCGCAGGAGAGGTCGCCAGCCAGCTCGCCCTCGACACCATGCGTGCGGCGTTCGAAGGCGGCGACCTCGAGGGCACGAAGATGCTCACGGTCCCCCGCCGCGGGGCCGAGCTGATCCGGTCGATCCAGCTCGCCAACACAGCCATCCTCGAGCAGGCCCGCTCGAACGAGGCGCAACAGGGCATGGGAACCACGCTGGTGGCCGCCCGCTTCTCACCGAACCGCCAGCGCGTCTACATCGCGCACGTGGGCGACAGTCGGCTCTACAGGCTGCGCGGTCACGACCTCACCCAGCTCACCACAGATCACACGCTCGCCGCGCTCGGCGTTCAGGGTCCCGGCTCGAACAAGTTGAGCCGCGCGGTGGGTGTGTTCGACGACGTCGAGGTCGACCTCAGCATCGACGAGCCGCTCGTCGGTGACTACTACGTCCTCTGCTCGGATGGGCTGTCGAAGATGGTTCCCGAAGGGCGAATCGCCGAGCTGGTCCGCGCGCGCGCAGGGCTCGAGCCGACGGTGCAGGCCCTGATCAGCGAAGCGAACGCACGCGGCGGCAAGGACAACGTCACGGTCATTCTCGTGCGCGTCGACTCCCCGACTCCGACGTGAGCTGCGGCCACAGCCAAGCGGCGCCCCGCACGCCGCTCGAATCGCCGTGGCGGGGCCGCAGAATCGGCGTCGTGACCACGTCCGAGAACACCCATCGCGACAGCCGCTCCGGCACCCGCGTGTACCAGCGCTCGACGTTGGAGAGTCCCCCGCCGAGCACGACCGCGTCGGGGTCCAGCACGTCGATGATGACGGCCAGGCCGCGCGCGAGGCGGTCCTCGTAGCGCTGCAGCGTGCGCTCGCACGCAGGGTCCCCCGCTGCGGCCCCGGCGACGATCGCCTCGGGCGAACACGAAGCACCCGACGTTCGTTCGTGATCTCGCGCCAACCCCGGGCCGCTCAGGAAGGTCTCGAGGCAGCCCGTCCGCCCGCAGTAGCAAGGCGGCCCCGGACGCTCGTCGCCCGTCGGCCAGGGGAGCGGCATGTGCCCCCACTCCCCTGCGATTCCGTGCCGGCCGACGAGTCCCTGCCCCTGGACGACGACCCCTGCGCCGGTCCCCGTCCCGAGAATGACCCCGAACACGACCCCCGCCCCCGCCGCCGCTCCGTCGCTCGCCTCCGACAGCGCGAAGCAGTTCGAGTCGTTCGCCATCCTCACCGGACGCCCGAGCGCACGGGCGATCTCGCGGTCGAGGGGATGACCGTTCAAGCACAGGGTGTTCGAGTTCCTCAGCAGTCCGGTCGTAGGCGAGAGCGCCCCGGGCGTTCCGATCCCCACGGGCGCCCCGAGGCATCCGGCCTCGGCTTCGATCGAACGCACGAGCGCGGCGACCGACTGGACGATCGCCTCATGGTCGTCCGCGGGCGTCGCGACCCGCTGACGCGCGACGATCTGGCCCTCGTTCGCGAGCGCGATGCCCTCGATCTTCGTGCCCCCGAGGTCGACCCCGATCCGCATTCGAAGCCATCCCCGAAGGCATCGACGCTCAGGCGTCGCCGTCCGTGAATCGCCGGTCGATCAGCGCTGCGCGACGCGCCAGGCGCTCCACCCACCAGGGTTCCCCGAGCCGCCGCGTCTCGGCGTCGAGACCGGCCGCCATCTCGTGCTCCAGCAACTCGAAGCGCATCATCAGCTCCCTCGAGTCCCCATCGGCGCCCTCGAGGGCATCGGCATCTTCACGAAAATCCGCGAGATGCGCCATGAGTTCGACCCGGGCCGCCGCCGCGTGCTCAAGATCTCCGCGCTCGAGGGCGGAGTGAAATCGGCCCCGCGCCAGACTCAAGAACGCATCGAGCGCATCCTCCCAGCGGGTCAACCACGTCCACAGCACGTCGAGCACCCGACCCGAGAGCTCGAACACCCGCTCTCCATCGCCCAGCTCTTCGTTCACCTCGATGGCGCGCACGAGGGCCTCGTGGGCCCGCCGGTGCGCATCGTCGAGCGCCTCCGACGACGCATCCCCCGCCTCGAACAAGGCGTCCGCCTCGTCCTGCCAGAGGTCCGCGATCCGCTCCCAGATCTCGTCTTCGCGGCGCCGACCGTCGGGCACGTGTTCGTAGAGGGACAGGGCACGGGTCAACCACTCCTCGCCGACCTCCGGATCGTGCGTCCTCAGCGCCACGGCGATCGCGCGCTCGGCCTGCTCCTCCGCGTCGAGGGGGTCCTTCGGCTCCGGCATGTCGGGCGACGGTGGACGCACCTTGCCGCCCGGCCGGAACCCGCTGCGCGCGGCTCGACCGGCCGCGGCGATCTGCCCGGTCTGCTTGGCGAGCATCGCGCATCGCTCGATGGCCCGCACCCATCGGTCGTGGTCTCGGGCCTCGAAGTACGCCGCGACCCGCTCGAGACGCTCCAGCGCCCCGGGGAGATCGCCCGACACCTCGAGCGCCTCCGCGAAGATCTCCTCTGCCTCGGCCGCGAACGCGGGGACGTTCGAGCGCGTCGCCCCTTCGAGCCACCCCGTCGCCAGCGACATCGCCGGCCGCTCGTCCTCGAGCTGCTCCGCGCCGCGCAACCCCGTCCGTCCCACGAGCGCCGCGGCCAGGTCCAGCGCGTCCTCGCTGACGGGTCCCGCCAACGTGGGCCCGGCGAGCGCGACCGCCTCTGCGGGCGGCATCTCGGGATCGGCCACCATCACGGCGAGCACGGGTCCGGACGCCGTCGGTCCCGCAGCGTCCCTCAAGCGGCGGAGCCGCTCGCCCCGCGCCTCGTTCGACCACGGCGCGCGGGCGAGAAACTGCCGGATGCGCGCAGCGTCCACCGGGTGCTGTGCCGCCATCGTCTCCGGACGAACGGAGGCGAGGACATCCAGCATCTGCTCGTGCGCGATCGTGCGTGCGCGCAACGCGAGCCCCCCCTCGCCTCGCCCGAGCGCGAGCTCCGCGAGGCGGTCGAGCAAGGCCAGCACACGCCCGGCATCCTCCACCGCCCCCGGGCTCGGCGATTCCGACGGAATCGTCGCGCTTCGCGCGGCGAGCGACTCGCCGACGCGCTCCACCAGCGCCTCGAGCATCGGCACCGTGGGCTCACGCAAGCGGGCCTCGAGGTCCGCTTCGAGGGCCTCGTCCCAAGGGAAGAAGAGCGTGGAGGCGAGGTCCCACGCGAGCAGTCGGCCCTCGAGTTCCGGACGCCCCTGGCAGCGCGTCGCGAGATCCGCCACGAGCGTCCGGACCGGCGCGACCTCGAGCCACGCCGGCAGTTCGTCGAGGAGCGCCTCGAGTTCGCCGTCCGGCAACCCTGCCTGCGGAAAGAGCGCGTGGTACTCGCGAACGGAAGCCCGCGCCTCGTCGAGTTCGCGCGAGGCGAACGCCCAGCTCGCCCGCTGGCGGAGCCATGCATAGCGCTGCTGCGGCGCAGGCCCGAGGTAGCCGAGGGGCAGCTCCGCGTTCTCGAGGAGGGACTGCGCGTGGGTGAACCACCCGAGCTCCACGAAGGCCCGTGACAGGCGGATGGCCCGCTCCACCTCGAGCGCGAGCGCGGACGCGAGCTGACCCGGAACCTCGACGGCCCTTCGGATCGCCGTCATCTCCGCGTCGGCCCGCTCGCGAAAGCGGAGCAGCGCGTGCACACGCGCGCGCTCGACGTGGCGAACCCCGAGCCCGCTGCCCCGGAGTCCCCCGAATCCGTCGCCGAGCGCGGCTTCGATCCGAGAGATCGCGGTCAATGCCTCGAGGCCTTTGCCCTGGGCGATCCAGCCCTCCACCTCGGCCATGCCGCGATCGACGATCGACTCCGGACCCTCGCCCCGCTGAAGACCTTCGAGCAAGGGATGCGGAGAGTCGTTCATCGAACTGGGCGACGTAGCATCGCTGCCCCACGGACGCGAGTCCCTCGGCCGGGACCCGAGCGCCGTGGCCGCGCACCGAAGCCTCCGTGCGGAGGTCCCCGACGGGCGGTCGGCCTACCCGACCCGACGTCGCAGCACCGAGTGACGGAACCCGTACGCGAGGTACACCACGAGTCCGATCGCGAGCCACACGAAGAACCGTTCCCACGCCTCGGGAGGAAGGCCCGCCATCGTCCACAAGCAGGCCAGCGCCCCGAGCGGTGCCGTCACCCAGACGGCGGGCACCCGGAACGGACGAGGGCGAGCAGGGTCCACCACGCGGAGGACGAGCACGCCGATGCAGACCAGGAGGAACGCGAAGAGCGTGCCGATGTTCGTCAGGTCGTACGTGGCATCGTCATCGGCGACGAGCGCACCGACGGCCACCACGAGCCCCGTCAGGATCGTCAGCGTCCATGGCGTCTTGAAGCGGGGGTGCACGTGCGCCATCCGCTGCGGCAGCAGTCCGTCTCTCGCCATCGCCAGCAAGATGCGCGGCTGACCGTACTGGAACACGACCAGCACCGCGGCCATCGACACCACCGCCCCAGCCGACACGAGCCATTGCACGGTCGGCAGGCCCGCACGCTCGAGCGCGAACGCGAGCGGGTCGGACACGCGCAGCTCCGCCCAAGGAACGAGCCCCGTCATCACCAGGCCGACGACCACGTAGATGACCGTGCAGATCGCGAGCCCGCCGAGGATGCCGATGGGCATGTTGCGCTGCGGGTCCTTCGTCTCCTCCGCGGCGGTGGAGATGGCGTCGAACCCGATGTACGCGAAGAACACGATCGCCGCGCCTTGGTGAATGCCCGTCCATCCGTTCGGAGCGAACGGGTGAAAATTGCTCGCGTCGATGTGCATCGCCCCGACGCCGACGAAGAGAATCAGCACGACGAGCTTCACGAGGACCATCACGTACGTGACGCGCGCGCTTTCCTTCGCGCCGACCATCAGCAACCCGGTCACGGCGGCCACGACGAGGAAGGCAGGCAAGTTCACGAGGATCGGAACGCCGCCGAGATGCGGCGCCGTCGAGAGCAGCGCGCGGACCTCTGGATGACTGCTCGCGGCCACGTCGAAGTAGCCGTGGAACAGCCAGGCAGGGACGTGCACGCCCATCCCCGAGAGGAGCGATTCGAGGTATCCCGCCCACGCGATCGCCACCGCGACGTTGCCGACGGCGTATTCCAGGATCAGGTCCCACCCGATGATCCACGCCACGAGTTCACCGAGCGTCGCGTACGCGTAGGCGTAGGCGCTGCCCGCCTGCGGGATCATCGAGGCCAGCTCCGCGTAGCAGAGCGCCGCGAGCCCACACACGACCCCGAGCAAGAGGAACGAGATCACCACCGCGGGGCCCGCTCCGTAGCGCACGACATGGCCGTCCCGCACCTCGCCCGCCACGGCGGTGCCGATCGACGAGAAGATGCCTGCGCCGATGACCGCGCCGATCGCGAGCACGATCAGATCGCCGGCACCCAGCACGCGGCGCAGCCCGTGCACCCCGTCGTCGGGCACGAGGTCGGCGATGGGCCTGCGCATGACGAGGGAGCGCAACACCTTGACGAACTTCTGCATGACACCTCGTTCCATCGCGTTCGAGCCGCGCCTTCGCCACGACGCGCGGGCCGCCGATGCGTCGTCCAGGCGTCCGGCGCCCTCGCGCGGTCGACCGTACGCGAGCGGCACGCAGCGGCCAAGCCTCGGACTCACACCGTGCGACCGGGCCCCGCCTCGGATCGATCCGCCCGCGCCGGTCGGGTGTTAGCCTCCCGTCCGGTCCGAACCGCCGTCCCCCTGCCCCGAGAGGCCCTCCATGACCCTGAACGTCGCCACCTTGCTGCGGGAGAGCGCCACCCGTCACGCCGACCGCCCCGCCCTCGTGCTCGGCGACTCGACCCTCACCTACGCGGCGCTGCACGCGATGGCGCAGCGGTTCGCGGGTGGGCTGCGGGGCCTCGGCATCGCGCCGGGGCAGCACATCGCGCTCCTCTTGCCGAACGTCCCCCACTTCACCATCGCGTACTTCGGAGGTCACACTGCCGGCACGCCGGTCGTGCCGCTCAACGTGCTGCTGACCGCCGAGGAGATCGCGTACCACCTCGAGGACTCGGACGCGGTGGCCCTCGTGGTGTGGGAAGCGTTTCTGCCGCAGGCCAGGTCGGCGTTCGACCGCGTCGACGGCTGCCGTCACCTCATCGTGGCCCGCGCCGACCGCGCCGATGCGAGTGCCCCCGAGGGCGCCGTCAGCTTCGGCGCGCTCGTCACCGCGAGCGCCCCGGTGACGGACCTGCCCGCGACGATGCCCGACGACACCGCGGTCATTCTCTACACCTCCGGCACGACGGGTCGCCCGAAGGGCGCCGAACTCACCCACTTCAATCTCTTCTTCAACGCGCACTACGTCCGGACGCGGCTCGTCCCGCTCGACGCCGGCACGGTCTCACTCGGCGTCCTTCCGCTCTTCCACTCGTTCGGTCAGACCGTCGTGCAGAACGCGACCCTCGGCGCCGGGGGAACGCTCGTCTTGATGCCGCGCTTCGAGGCCGATGGAGCGATGGGCATGATCCAGAAGCACCGGGTCACCCTCTTCGCAGGCGTGCCCACGATGTACTTCGGCCTCCTGCACCACCCCGACGCCGGGGCGTACGACCTCTCGTCGATCCGACACTGCATCTCGGGCGGCTCGGCGATGCCCGTCGAGGTCATGAAGGCCTTCGACGCGAAGGTCGGCGTCGACATCCTCGAGGGATACGGTCTCTCGGAGACCTCGCCCGTGGCGTCGTTCAACACGCTCGACCGCCCGAAGAAGGCGGGCTCCATCGGCATCCCGATCGACGGAGTCGAGTTCCGGCTCGAGGACGAGCAGGGACGCCCGATCACCGAGCCCCACACGCCCGGCGAGATCTGCATCAAGGGTCACAACGTGATGAAGGGCTACTGGAAGCGCCCCGACGCCACGGCCGAGGCCGTACGGGATGGGTGGTTCCATTCCGGGGACGTCGGCACCCGCGACGAGGACGGCTTCTACTTCATCGTCGACCGCAAGAAGGACATGATCATTCGCGGCGGATTCAACGTGTATCCACGCGAGGTCGAGGAGATCCTCTACGCGCACCCCGCGATCGCCGAGGCGGCGGTGATCGGTGTGCCGCATCCGAGCCACGGAGAGGAGGTCAAGGCCGTCGTGGCGTTGAAGCCCGGGCATCCCGGGGTCGACGCAGACGCGCTCATCGCCCACTGCCGGGAGCACCTCGCCGCCTACAAGTGCCCCCGCATCATCGGATTCATGGAGGCGCTGCCCAAGGGACCCACGGGCAAGATCCTCAAGCGGGAACTCCGACGCTGAGCCGCCGCGTCCGCGCGGGCTCAGCCCTCGTCGCCGTCCGCACCGGGCTCGACCTCGACGTCCGAGTCGCATCCGGTCCCGGCCGCGACGAATCGGCGTCCGAGGGTCCGGGCGATGGCCCCGCCGCGGGCCGTGCCCGCCCACCGCGCGAGTCGAGGGAAACGCGCCTCGAGCGCCCGCTCCGGCGCCTCGAGCACCCCACAGCGGTAGCGCGCCTCGACCTCCGAGAACTCGAGCGCAGCACACGCGCCCGAGCGCCTTCCCGTCACCACGATCCCGACCGGGCACGGCTCGGCCAGGCAGCACACGCCGCAGCCGTTGCACGGCGCGCCGACCGCCGGCTTCGGCGGCGCCTCCGCGAGCACGCGAAGGACGACCCGAACGGGAGGCGTCACCTCGCCCCGTCGCGCGCTCGGCTCATCGCTTGCGCCGGCTGAGCCACATGGCCTGCACGGTGTGGCCGCCGCCCCAGCCC
>CAIKNO010000413.1 GCA_903828805.1 uncultured Sandaracinus sp.
AGTGTAGGAATCTCGCGGCGCGTCTGCGTCTCGACCTCGTCAACCACGCCATGGAGCGCGCGAGAGAGCCGCAGGTGGCGCTGGTGAACCTCCCGCTTCGCCTCGGCGAGCTTGCTGCTGCGCGCCTTCCAGATCGTCTGTCGCTCGTCGCGGGTGAGCTTCGCAGCGTGGAGCTCGGTGCTGAGCCCGCCCTCAACCTCACGGACGATCGCGAGGAGTTCGCGTGCGACGGAGCGCAGAAGGGGCATGCCTCGGTACTCGGAGAGAAACCGACCAAGCTCACGCTCCAGCGCCTCGATGCCGGAGGCCTCCAGGAGACGATCGGGGTCTCGCGTCTCGGGCAGCCGCGGGTCCTCGATGAGGTCAGCCTCGGTCACGGCCCCCGCCCGTAGACGACGCCCGACAAGCGCGAGGTATGCGGCCGTCGGAAACACTCGGGCGCCGTCAACCTTCTCCTTGAGCCAGGGCGCGAGGACCTTCAGCGCCTCCTGCTGCTTCGCGGGTTCGAGTTGGTCGATCTTGTTGACGACATAGAAGAGTTTGTTGTCGACGATCGCGCGCACGTCGTTGAGAAAGCGCGCACCCGACTCGGAGTAGGGCTGTCGCCCCGTGGCGAGGAACACCACCGCATCGCAGCTGGGGAGGAGTCGGTAGGTTGTCTCCGTGTGCGCTGCAATGAGGCTCGAAACCCCGGGAGTGTCGACGAGCTCGACCCCCTGACGCAAGAGCGGGAGGGGGTACTCGATCTGGACCTCGCGCACCTGGCGGCGGTTTTTGGGATTGCCCTTCTCGGTCACGAACTGCTCGAGTTCGCTGAGCGGTCGCTGCTCGTCGGGACGGCCGTCTTCGTATCGAATGACGACGGCCTTCGTCTCGCCCCACCGGAGGTGCCCGACGGAGCAGGTCGTCGGGCGCACCGACGCCGGCAGAATCGCCTCGCCGAGCAGCGCGTTGAGGAAGGTCGACTTGCCCGACGAGAACTCGCCGACGATCCCGACGCGAAAGCGACCCTCTTCGAGCCGTCGGAGCCGTCCCTCGATACGTTCAACGAGAGGTCGGTCGCCCGTGCGGAGCGCGCGCTCGAGGCTGCTTGCCGCGACGATGTCGAGCAACGAGCGCCCCTCGCGGAGCACAAGATCGCGCTTCGTGGCGAAGTCGTCGAGCAGACCGCCCTCAGTTTGCGCGGAGGTAGCGACGTCGATCGGGGCCGCTACAGCCGGGAGCTCGGTGGTCTGGACGTTCGTTTGGGTGCGCAGTCGGTCGAGGAGTTCGAGAGCCCTGCGGTGCGCCGGGAGATCGTTGTTGTGCTTCGCTTCACGCTCGATTGCGCGCAGAAGGCTCTCGGCCTCCGCGGCGTCTCCGAGTGCGATCAGCATCGCGCCGCGGTCGAGCTCGAGGGCAGTGCGAACAGCAGGCAGCGATTCGGCCCCCGACCATGCACGGACTTCTTCGAGCAGCGCCACCGCCTCGGCAGGGCGACCGGCACGCGCATACTCCAACGCAGCCTGCCCCAGGAGGACCTGTGTAGCGGCTTCGTCGCTATGCACGAGCAGCTTTCCGTGGAGGTGAAACGCCACCACCCGCCGGTCGCGCCGAACGGCGCCCGCGGCGTCACGGAACATCTCCGCGCACTGCAGGCGGTTTACGCCCGTGGCAGGCATTCCGATGAGCTCCGACGCATCGATGACGTACTTGGCGGCGAAGGCGCGGGACACCGGTTCGTCGTCGCGCTCGAGCACGTTGCGCGCAGCCGCCAGCACCAGGTTGATGGCCTCGCGAACCCCTTCGCTCCCCTCCGTCGCATAGGCCAGTCGCAGTGCCGCGTACATGGCCGACACGGGCTCACCGGCACGGAGATACGCGGCGTGCGCTCGGCGTGTAGCCTCGGCGCGTAGGGCAGATTCTGCCGAGAGTCGGTAACGCTGGTCCTCGACCCAGCCTGCGACGATGGGAGCGAGGTCGAGCGTACACGCGCTCCCCGTGGCTGCTGCCGCGACCTCGTCGAGCAGGCTGCTCAGGCTCGCCCGCAGCGACGTCACATCGCCGCGCTGGGCGACGACGACGGGGATTACGTCGAGGGCAAAGGCAGCGGCTTCGGCCCGGAGCCGCGCGGCCATCGAGGCGTCCTCCGATGCAATCTCGTCGGCCGCTGCCGCCATCAGTCGCAACGCGCGCTGGGCCTGCGCGCCGCGCTGGGTGTCGCTCCGGGTCGCGCTCGCGGCATAGAACTGCGCCTGCTCGAGGATTGCGTCGGCGCGCTCCCTCGCGGTCAGGTCATGCGCCGCGCGAAGTTCGTGCAGCGCGGCGTCGATGAGCGCGTCGGCCTCGGCATCGTTCTCCGAGCCCGCGGCGCGCAACGCGATCTTCGCCCGGAGAAAGCGAACCTTGGCTGCGAGGGCACGGCACTCGGCGGCACTCTCGGGATCAACGCCGAAGAGACCGAGGAGCGTGCCGGTCTCACGCAGCGCGACGTGGTGCTCGAATCGTTTCTCCGCAGAGCGTGCGAAATCTCCGAGGAGTGAGTTCCACTCCCGGATCCCTTCCTCGTCGCGCGCGAAGGAGTCGATCGCAGCGCAGGCAAGGAGTTCAGTCCATCCACGCTTGGAGACCTTGATCGAGCCGCCGTCGCGCTCGAACTGGATCGCGTCGCCCTCGCCGAAGAGCACCGAGGCCTTCGCGAACGACACCATTGCCTGTCGCGGGCGATGATCCTGAAACTGAATCAGCCCAAGCTGCAGATAGAGGTCTCCATTGCGGCGGTAGGTGGGGTCGATGTCTGCCTCGAGTGCCTGCAGAAGTAGCTCTTCGGCGCGCGCGTACTGCTTCGACTCCGCGTACTGATGCGCCCTCGCGATCAGGTCGCGCACCTTCGGGTCGACGACCAGCGCGCGCCGCAAGTCGTCGAGGGCTTTGCGCCCGGTCAGAAACAGAGCCGGGACCGTGAGCACGGCGGTAACCGGGTTGGCGCTCACGATCGTCGACACGAGTTGCGTGGCGAGCGCAGTCACCCGTACGACGCCGAGACCGACGGGCGCTGCGAGTTCCACCACCAGCCGCGCCTTCTGCCCGAGGGTGTCGTCGCGTACGCCCGCAACGAGGCTCTCCGCAGTTCGCTCCGCGACGGTGCGTTTGATGGCATCGGAGTTCGATGACACCGCCCGCGCGACATAGGCCGGGGCAGCATCGTATTCCGTGGGACTCGCGAGCAGTTGCTCAACGTAGGGCGCCCGAGTGAGCAGCGGGCGAAAGCCGCGATCGTCGGATGTGATCAAGTGAGAGCTCCCCGGTCAGCGGATCCGTCCGGCGAGCATACCGATCGCGTCGGTGATGTTGCCGAACATCGGGTCGAAGGAGGCCACAGGCGCGAAGTTCGGATCACGAAGGAACGTCTTGCCCAGCAGTTGCGTTGCACTTCCGATGGATCGCCAGTTCGCATCGTAGAAGTTGGTCTGCGCGCCCACCTGCATGACGCGCTGGGTGATGTTGCCCAGCGCATCGGTGCAGAACCCATTGCCAGGCGATCCCATCGGATGAAAGGTCGCCTGCAAGTTCCCTAGAGGGTCACGCATCGTTTCTGTACCCCCGGGGCCGCTCCCGAAGGTTGCCTCGAGATGGTGCTGCGCATCGTAGAGATTCATCGCCAACACTCCTCCTGCGTCGTCGTTGCTAGTAGTTCGCTGTGTTCGCCCAGAATGAACAGCATGCTAGTCGCGCGTACCTCGAAGAATACCGCCGCGATCACAGGCTGGGAAGTCCTAAGTATGTGATGATCGACACAGCACCAGGCTCCCGCGGAGCCAGCGTGGCCGCGCGGCTCGCAGCCCTGCGCCTCAGTGGGGTCGCGGGGGCTTCAGGGGAACCTCGTGGGCGCCACAGGAGACGGGGGTAGACGACGCGTCGTCGGCCATTTTCGCGTCTGCATTCTCGAACGCAAGGACATGCTATCGCATTGACCATTTTCCTTCTGCCTTTCTAACGGATCGGATAGCGTCGCACTCATGTCGCAGCAGCAACCGGCGCAGCCGCAGCAACCGGCGCAGCCACAGTATTCGGCGCCGCAGCAACCGGCGCAGCCACAGTATCCGGCGCAGCCGCAGTATCCGGCGCAGCCGCAGTATCCGGCGCAGCCGCAGTATTCGGTGCAGCCGCAGTATTCGGCGCAACCGCAGTCGTCTGCATCCAATGACATGTCGCGATTTTTTTGGATCGCGACGTTGGTCGGTGGGTGCCTCGGGACGTTGTTCTTGCTCTCTAGCCTGACGGGTAGCGCACCGCAGCAGGCGGCCGGCGGAGCTGTTGCGGCTGCGTTCGTCGTGATTCCGTACTGTATGGCTCGGGCAGTCAGAGGACTGCGAGGGTAGAGGCCTCTTCCGCGCCGCCGTCGAACGGTTTCGTCAGGACAGGCTGCGATCGAAAGGCAATTTCCGCCCGTTTCGTCAGTCCGCTGTTGAGCGGAGTCGCCACAGCAGTGCACGGCGAGGGAACGCGGTGTCCACTACGGCTCGTAGCAATCGCGTTCCCCAACTTCGATCGATCGTGCGTCGACAGATTCGCGCGAGATGGATCGCCCGCCGTGGAGCGACCTCAACGTCTTCGCGGAGGCGTACGATGCGGATCGCTCGGGCGAAGCTCTCCACCGCTTCGAAAGCGCTTCGTGTGCGTTGCGCTTCGGGTAGCATCGGCGCCCCTATGGGTGCCGTCGCAGTGAGCACGCTCGATGAGATCCTCGCCGCTCAGATTACGGTCGCCTGGGCCGGGGAGCACGGCGACCCCGAGCGCCTTCGCTGGTGGACCACCGACATCGTGGACGAAGCCGGTGGCGGCGATCTCTTTCGCCGTCTGATGCCGCGCACGGGAAGGTGGTCCGCGCTCGCGTCGGTGCGCGAGGTCGCGCGTCGCGTGGATGCACTCGGTCGGCAGCCGCTCGGCGAACCAGACCAGCTTCGCAC
>CAIKNO010000414.1 GCA_903828805.1 uncultured Sandaracinus sp.
CGCGCCATCACCGACGAGCTCGACGCGGTGGGCAACACCACCGCCGCGGTGGGCAAGGGCTTCGCGATCGGCTCCGCCGTGCTGACGGTGGTCGCCCTCTTCGCGGCGTTCAACCAGGCCGCGGGCCTGACGGACCTGAGCCTCACCGATCCGAAGGTCCTCATGGGCCTGATGCTCGGCGCGGTGCTGCCCGTGCTCGTCGGCGCGTGGACGATGACCGCGGTCGGCCGCGCTGCCGGCGCGATCGTCGAGGAGATCCGCCGTCAGTTCCGCGAGATCCCGGGCCTGCTCGAGGGCAAGCCGGGGGTCGAGCCGCAGCCCGCGATCATCGTCGACATCGCGACGACCGCGGCCCTCAAGGAGATGCTCCTGCCCGGCGCGCTCGCCATCGTCGCGCCCGTCGTGATCGGCTTCGCGTTCGGTCCGACGATGCTCGCGGGCGCGCTCGCGGGCGCGCTCGCGGTCGGCGCCACGCTGTCCCTGCTGATGGCGAACGCCGGCGGCGCCTGGGACAACGCCAAGAAGTTCATCGAGAAGGGCGGCGTCGAGGGCCACAAGAAGGGCTCCGACGTGCACAAGGCGGCCGTCGTCGGTGACACCGTCGGCGACCCGTTCAAGGACACCTCGGGCCCCGGCGTGGCCATCCTCATCAAGGTGATGGGCGTCGTGTCGCTGCTGATCGCCCCGCTCCTCCACGGATGGAGCGGCTGGCTCAACTGAGCGGTCGGTGAACACGCGCGCGGCGAAGGAATCGCCGCCCCCCTCGACGGCGACCCGGGTTCCCCTGGGTCGCCGTCGGCGCATCCGGGGCCCGCAAACCACGGGCCCTCGACGTCGGCTGAGCCGACGTGGGCCGGGCCCCTCGCCCGTCGGCGGCGGTGAGCTCGACGGCGAAGCGATACGCTACCCCTCCTCCATGCCCCTTCCGACCCTCCGCATCACGTTCTCCCACCGCGGCCCCGGTGCCTGCCTGAGCCTCCACGAGCACGAAGCGCTCGCCCTCGCGCTGCTCGGACCGTGCGCCCTCGAGATCCATGGACGTGGCGTCCAGGGCCCGGATCTCGACACGCAGTTCCAGACGATCGAGACCGCGAGCGCGACGTGGACGCGGAGCTCCCCCAACCCGCCTCGCGCCCGCTGGTGGACGAGCGTCGAGCGACTGGATGGAACTGAAACGTGGTTCGCCGCGCACACGCACGCCCACCTCGAGCTCGCGGGCTTCGATGCGATCGAGGACGCGCTGGCTCTCTACGAGCGGTTCCGCACCGAGCTGCGCTCGCGTGGTGTCCGGCCGCTCTTCTACGACGGCGGCACACCCGTCAAGACGCTCGTCGACGCCGGCGAGCGCGAGGCCGCGGCCGTGTGGCAGCGGGCGCGCATCGAGGCGTTGGTCGATGCCGAGCCGCTCCTGGATCCCCACGAGAGCAGCCTCTCCGCCGCCGGGCTGGGCGTCGACGCGGTGAGGGAGGTCGCCGAGCGGACCCCCGTTCCGGAGCGCTACCGCGTCCTCGATCTCCGACGAAACGACCTCACGGAGCTGCCGGTGGCGTTCGGGCGCTTCGCGAGCGCGACGCTCTTGTGGCTGCAGCAGAACCCGTTCACCGACGGACCCACGCCGCAGATGCTGCGGGCGTTGTTCCCGGCCCTGCGCGCCGTCGACCTCCGCGACTGTCCCCTCGCCCCCGGCGTCGCCGACGCGCTCGTGGCCGCGGGGTACGAGGTCCGGATGTGAAGACCGCGCGCGCTGCCGATGGCGTCGGCCGAATACGCGCGCGCGCGAAGGGCCGCTCGATCAGCGCCGCCCCGAGCCTGGAGAGGAGAACGTCGAGCGCCCCCACGCCACGGTGGCGGCCACCGCGTCGTCCCACGGCGTCGGCGCGAGCCCGAACTCCGCGCGAACGCGGGCGTCGTCGACCGCGAAGGGCTGCTCCCACTGGTAGATCATCTCGACGAGCTCGCGCACCGTGGGGTTGAAGAGCCCCATCGCACGCAAGGCCCAGGTCGGGACCCGGGCGACGCCGAGGTCCTTGCCGAGCACGCGGTAGAACCGCTGCATGACCGCGCGTGTCGTCTCCGCGGGCTGCACGGGCAGCATGTAGACGCCCTCGGCGGACGACGACGTCCCGAGGGCCACGAGGCCCGCGGCCACGTCCGGCACGTACGAGTAGCTGTGCGGCATGTCGGGGTCCCCGAACGATTCGCCGGCTTTGCCTTCGAGGACGCGGCGAAAGAACCGCTCACCGAAGATGGCCGACAGCGTCGCCCCGGGTCCGAAGAAGTCCGCCGCGCGACCGATCGCGACGCGTCGCCCGCCGCGCGCCGCGGGGTCGAGCATCATCGCCGCCGCCTCCGCGCGGAGCGAGCCTTTGCGCGAGCGCGGTGCCACCTCGGTGCCGGGATGCATGTGCGCGGTGTCGCCGTACATGTACAGGTTGTCGAGCGCGATGAGGCTCGCGCCGCTGCGCCGCGTTCCCTCGACGATGCCCCGCGTCATCGGCAGAAGGAGCTTCGGCCACTCGAAGTAGAGCGGGTTCGCGCAGTGGTACACGCTCGTCGCTCCGTCGGTGGCGCGGGCCACGGCATCCGCGTCGCCCACGTCGGCCGACACTCCCTCGACGCCCGCGAGGGCCAGGGGCGTGGAGGTCCTTCGCACGACGCGAACGCGATGGCCGCGCTCCACGAGCGCCTGGGCCACCCGAGGCCCGACCTGACCCGCTCCGAGGACGACGTGCAGCTCACCCATGGCCCGACTCCTTCTGTGCTGAAGGAGGATGACGCTTGCGACGACGCCGGCCATGATGTTTCTTCGCACTCTAAGATTGCGATTTCGCAAGCCCCGAGGAACCGCCATGTCCGTCCCCCTCCTGGCCTCCTGGGACCAGGTCCGACTCTTCCTCGCGCTCATGCGGGCACGCTCGCTCGCGGGCGCCGGCAAGCGCGTCCAGCTCGACGCCTCGAACGTCAGCCGGCGACTGGTCCGACTCGAAGCGGAG
>CAIKNO010000415.1 GCA_903828805.1 uncultured Sandaracinus sp.
CTTGCAGTCACGCGGGACGTTCGGGACGCTGCCGCGAAGCGGCTTCGTTCAACATGCGTTACGCGTGGGTGATGGCGCAGGGGGGGCTATCGGGCCTTCACGATGGGGCGATTGGAGGCCCTATCCGCTCGATCGCCGCGGAAGCAGGCGCGGCATCGGTAGAACAAGCCGCGGCAGTCGCCGCAGCGCAACTCGAGCAGGGGCTCCTCGGGCACGTCCGAACCGGCACGTCGGGAGCCTGTTGAGGCCGCGGCCGTAGAGCGCGATACCCCGCGGCGTCGGCGTCCGAACCGGCACCAGGGGACGAAGGGGTGGCCGCCCCGACGTCCCCGCTTGTCTGCGACGTCAAGCCGGTGGAGCTACACGACCGCGCACTCGAACGCGAGCACGCCCGAGCGCCGCCCGTCGTGGCCGGATTTACGCGGAAGCGGATGGCCATCTACACCCGGCTCGGGAGTCTTCATGAGGCGCCGTCGATTGTCGGGGTCGGTGACGTTGGCGAGTACAGCTTCGAGAAGGCTGACCGAGACCGGGGGCCGACCGACCCGCTCAGCCATCGTCGGATCGGCAGCGACGACGACGATCTCGTCGAGCGTGAGGCCCTTCTCGTCGATCACCGGCAGGATCGAGATGATGGCTTCGCGAGCGTGCTCCAACAGCTCCTGGTGCTGGTCGAGAAAGGGCGGGGGACAGCTCATGTCGATGACGGCGTCGGCCATGTTCACTCCATTGGGTGCAGGGCGCACCGAAGGAAGTGTAGGCAGGTGTCGCGCCGACGAGGATCGCGAGGCCAGCGCGCTCTTGTAGGCTCTCGCTGCGATGCGCGCCGAGAAGGCGGCATCACACGACACGGAGGCGAACGCGCTTAACGCCTCTATTTCTCCGAGAGCTCACGCAGCCTCGCGACCGTCCGTGCGAGCCCGTTGTTGCGGAGCGTGTCGAGGAGCATCGCGAGGGTGTGTGGCGGGTTGCGGAGCGCAGCGGCCTGCTCGGCGATCACCTGGATCATCACGCCCGGCGCAAGGTCGACGAGGCCGAGGAGGAACTCGTCAGGGTGCAGCGCCTCGACGTTGTAGGGAGCGAGCGCGGCGCTGGGGAAGTCCTTCAGGTTCGCCGTGACGATGGCTTGCGCGTGCGCGCGGATCGCCGCTGCGAGCACGTGTCGATCGCCAGGATCGGGGAGGTTGATGCCGTCGATGAGGGGCTCGTAGCCCGTCACCATGCAGTCCCGCACGGCCTGGATCATCAGCTCCCGCGTGCGGCGCAGGCGCTCGGAAGAGAGCTCGGGGCGGTACGCGGCGAGGTTGACGAAGCACTCGTCGAGGATGCGATCGGTCCACTTCGCCTGGACGAGATCCGTGAGCGCCACGCGCATCAGCAGATCGCGCAGCGGCGCGGGGAACAGCACGCAGGCGTCGTAGACAACGACGAAGGCCACGACGGATCAGTAGCCCATCCCGAGGTCTTGCCCCTCGGCGGTGAGTGCGTCGAGGGCCGCGCGTCGAGCGGCGTCGTCGCGCTGCTTGTACGCGATCACGTCGGCGACGCGCACACGCCGGTGACTGCCCACCTTGCGGAAGGGGATCGTGCCCTCGTCGAGCAACCCGATGAGGAAGGGGCGCGAGACGTTGAGCATCTCCGCCGCCTGCTGCGTCGTGACCTCGGCGTGTGTCGGCACGAGGGTCACCGCGTTGCCGTTGGCCATCTGCCCGAGGATCTCGACGAGGAGCTCGAATGCCTCGCGGGGCACCGCCACGCTCGCGCTGTGTGTGCCGAGTTCGGCGCGGAGCGTCACGGCCCCCCGGCCGCGCAGGGGATTCTCCTGGAGCGTGCGCAGCGCGTCGCGGGCGAGTTCCGTGGCCTTCTGGGAGGGAGCGGTGGGCGCGGAGTGCATGGTCGAAGGCTGCTCTCCCATCGAAACAAACGCAACAATCGAAATATTCGCATCGATCCGACCTCGCCCCCGCAGCCCGCCGCGTCACTCCCCCGGTCGTGTGAGGGACAGGCCCGCGAGGTCGCTCAGGCGCCCCCAGAGCGCCCGCCATTGCCGCGACCCACCCCTGCCCCAGCCTCGGCCCTCTCGACCGCCAGAACGGCCCCTGCGAGTTCGATGGCGCGGCGCCAGCGGTGGTCACCCCCGGCGGCGACGGCGAGGGCCAGCCGCACGAGGTCGTCGTCGAGCACCGCCGCCGCGAGTTCGTCGGCCAGTTCATCGGGCGCCTCACCCCCCGGCCAGCGCAGCCAGAAACGCCCTCGCCTTCGCGTAGGCCACGCCTGGGCCACGTGCGCTCCAACCATGCGACACATCATCACTTTCGTTGCGATTCCCAAGCTGAACGTCGCCGGTTCGATCCCGGTCGCCCGCTCCATTTCGGGGGATATCATCATCACCCTCTGCATCGGGCAGTGAGGGCGCTTGACCTCCTCGGTATTCTGACTGCGCATCGGGGGATGGCATTTCGAAGTCTCATCCGGGCGGCGGCGGCGGGTGAACTCGCCGAGGTGAAGCGCCTCTGCGACGCGGGCTCGGACGTAAACGACACCAACTCGGCGGGCCACTTTCCCCTCGGCGGGGCCGTGGTCAGCGGCTCGTTGCGGGTGGCGAAGTTCCTCCTCCGGCGCGGGGCGGACGTGAACCAGACCAGCGCCCTGGGGTGGTCGCCGGTGTTCATCGCCGTCCAACGGGGAGAGGCGAAGATGTTGAAGCTCCTCCTCGCGCACGGGCCCGACCTCGAGAAGCAGACCGAGCGTCTCTTCGGCGCGCACGATCGCCCCATCAATGGGGTGAGCCCCGACGGCTACACCGCGCTGCACATGGCCGTGCACAGAGGGCGGGAAGACCTCACGGCCATGCTCCTCGCCGCCGGGGCCCGCAGCGACGCGCGCGACGGGAACTCGCAGACGCCTCTCCACCTCGCGAGCGAACACGGGCGTGAGGCGATCGTACGGGCCCTCCTCGCGGCGGGTGCCGACCCCAACGCGGCGGACGCGTGGCAGCGGACGCCCCTCCACCGCGCCGCGGCGGGGCAGCACGCGGAGGTCTACCGGGCCCTCCGGGCGGCGGGCGGTGACCCCGAGCAGGTCGACCAGGATGGCGCGCTGGCGTGGTTCGGGGAGTCGAAGGATCCGTGAGGGGCGCTACGCGATGACGCGGAGGCCTGCGGGGCGGGACTTGCGTTCGGCGACGAAGGCCCGGGGGGTGTCGACGACGTCGCTCCGGGCGGTCTCCGTGAGGCCGGGGAAGATGCCCACCCAGAAGGCGTGGGACATCACCCGGTCGGTCTCGGTGAGTGGGCCGGCGACGCGGTAGGGCGCGGGGAGGCCCTGCGCGGCGCGGTCTTCCGCGCGGAGGGTGAGGGCGGGCTGACGGACGAGGTTGACCGCGAAGCGCATCCGCGTCTGGATGCGCTTCGACGCGAGGTGGGCCACGACCTCGTCGCGGGTGAAGGGCGCGGCGGGCTTCACGGTGAGCATGAAGCCGAACCAGGTCGGGTCGCTCCCGGGGGGGAGGGCGCGGGGAGCACGAGCACGTCCTCGAGGGCGGCGAGGGCGTCGCGGAGGAAGCGCCAGTGGGCCCGCCGCGCGGCGCCGAAGGCGTCGAGCTTGGAGAACTGCGCGGGGCCCGCGGCGGCCTGCATGTCCGTGGGCTTGAGGTTGTACCCGCGGTGGCGGTACGTGTACGCGGCGCCGAAGGTGCCGGTCTTGCGGCCCTTGTAGAGCGAGCCCGAGGCGTCGCCGGTGTCCTCGACGCGTCGGAGGCCGTGGCGCTCGCAGAAGGCGGTGACGGCGTCGTGGCCGAACGACTCGATTGCTATCGCGGACCGCGCACGGTCATGCGGCAGACGACGTGGTTGTCGAGGTTGAGGTTGCTCGTCCAGATGAAGCGGCCGCTGGCGAAGAGGGTGCTCGCGTAGTTCACGTAGGCGGGTTGATGGGTGACCTGCATCGCGGTGTAGAGCGTCGCGAGGGGCCACGACGCGTCGTCGAACGAGGGCGCCATCCAGTCGGTCGGGAGTCGGTAGTGCGCCGCGCGGCAGGAGCGCGTCGGGTCGCGCGTCACGCACCCGACGGTGCTGTCCGTGCTCGGGCAGCGCGACGAGTCGGGGTTGCCGCGCGCGTCGGTCACGATGCACGACGCGTCGTCGAGGGGCGCGATGTAGTAGGGCCGACAGCGCCACGCGCCGTCGGTGCCGTTGCCGTCGCTGAAGGTCGCGATGAAGCCCGCGTCGCCGATGTGAAAGCCGGCGCCTCCGGTCTCGAGGCCGACGCCGAGAAAGCCCTCCCAGTCGGTGAGGCTCACCGCGTAGGTGATGGGATAGGTCGCTTGAAAGCGCACGGCGGCGGCGTTGAAGGGCGTGAAGCCGATGGCGTCGCGGCCTACGTTGACGCCGTTCACGTAGAGCTCGAAGTAGTTGTCGCTGAAGAGGTTCGCGGTGATCACGGCGCCGCCCGCGTTGACGACCGTGGTCGTGAGGCGCGATGCGTAGGACGGGTCGGCGCCCGCGCCGGTGCAGTCGTTGTAGATGTCGACCGCGGCGGGCCCGGCGGTGACGGGGCCGGGCACGTCCCAGGTGCTCCCGTCGGCGGCGGTGATCTGGCCGCAGAGGGTTTCGCGCGGCATCACGGCGGTGTTGGTGCACGTCACCGACGGCGCGCAGCGACCGCTGCGCTGGGCGAGCCCCTGCGTGATCACAGCGGCGGGCGCGGGCGCGTC
>CAIKNO010000416.1 GCA_903828805.1 uncultured Sandaracinus sp.
ACACATCGATGAACGGCATCGGTCTGGGGCTCGCGCGCGAGATCACGCGGACCTGGGTCATGGTGACGGCCCCGGTGTGCGGGTACGCCGGAGCGGTGTTCCTGCACGCGGCGAGGACTGGATCGGCGACGGCCGCCGACGCGATGGCGGCCCCGGGGGTGTTCTTGCTCCTGCTGCCCTTGAGGATGCTCTTCGTGCTCGCGGTCGGCGTCCTGGTGATGGTCCTCGTGGTGCGGCGAGGCCGGAACATCCGCGCGCAGCTCCTCGACGAGGTCGCCCTCGGCCACCTCTCGCAGGCGGAGCTCGACCTCGTCACGTCGGCGTTCGGTGGGCTCGTCGCCTGGTTTCGCAAGGGCTCGAAGGGAACGGCCTTCGTGCGCGCGGTCGCTCGTCTCGGAATGCGCAAGTGGCACACGGCGCGCGCGCTCGAGGGGCATACCCGCACGGTGTCGATGGACTTCATCCTCCCGCTCCGGGCACAGATTCGCGAGCTGCGGGCGCAGGGCGCCTCGCCCGTCTGAGGAGTCCGATGCCGCGTCTCGATTCGGGGTACCACGAGCTCTCGGAGAACGTCCGCGTCCACGTCCTCGACGCGCCGCAGCCCGGCCCGACGGTGCTCGTGCAGGCGGGCATCCACGGCGACGAGGTCGCCGGCGTGCACGCGCTCGAGGAGCTGCTCGAGGCCCGGCTGCGCCCGCGGGCGGGCCGCCTCCTCGTCGTCCCGGTCATGAACCCGGCGGCCTACCGCGCCCGGCAGCGCGCGTGTCCCCCCGAGGGGGACTGGGCGGGCCTGGACCTGAATCGGCAATTTCCGGGCGACGCGTCCGCGCCCGAGCGCGAGAGGCGCCTCGCCCGACGCTTCATGGACCTCGTGCTCGACGAGCAGCCGGCCCTCGTGTGCACGCTGCACGAGAGCCACAAGCGCTACCACCCCGAGGTCCGCCCCTCGTTCGGACAGACGCTGGTGTACGGCGTCGAGCCGATGCCCGCCGTCGTCGGGCGCGTGGTGGACCGGCTCAACGGCCGCTGGACCGACGAGGCGGAGCGCTGGGCGCCACAGCACTACCCGGTGGCGACCTCGTCCACCGAGGTCATCGTCGAGGCGTTGGGGTGCGTGGGGATCTGCGTGGAGACGTGGATGGGCTTCCCGCTCCCGACGCGCGTCGCCATGCAGCGTGACGTGGTGCGGCTCCTCCTCGACGACTTCGGTGTGCTGCCGATCGACGAGCCGCTTTCGCCCCGGCGCGACCGGGCCTCTGGAGCTTCTTCGTGAACGACCCCGGCGCCTTTCCCCGCACGCGGCTTCGCCGCAATCGACGCGACGCCTGGAGCCGCCGGCTCGTGCGCGAGAACCACCTCTCGGCCAGCGACCTCGTCTGGCCCATCTTCGTGCGAGAGGGCGTCGACGACGAGACGCCGGTGGCCGCGATGCCCGGTGTCTCACGGCTGACGATCGATCGGGCCGCGCGCGCGGCGGTCGAAGCGTGGTCGCTGGGGATTCCCGCCGTGGCGCTGTTTCCGGTCATCGACCCCGCCCTGAAGACGCCCGACGGCGAGCTCGCGACCGATCCCGACAACCTGGTGTGTCGGGCGGTGCGCGCCGTGAAACGCGCGGTGCCCGAGATGGGGATCGTCTGCGACGTCGCGCTCGACCCGTTCACGACGCACGGCCAGGACGGGCTCGTCCGCGAGGACTACGTCGTCAACGACGAGACCGTGGACGTGCTCTGCGCGCAGGCGGTCGTGCAGGCGCGTGCAGGCTGCGACGTCGTCGCCCCTTCCGACATGATGGACGGTCGAATCGGTCGGATCCGCGACGCGCTCGACGCCGCGGGGTTCGCCCACGTGCGCATCCTGTCGTACGCCGCGAAGTACGCGAGCGCGTTCTACGGCCCGTTCCGTGACGCGGTCGGCAGCAAGGCGAACCTGGGCCGCGGCGACAAGCGCACCTACCAGATGGATCCTGCGAACCTGGACGAGGCGATGCGCGAGGTGGCCCTCGACGTCGCGGAGGGTGCCGACATGGTGATGGTGAAACCGGGGATGCCCTACCTCGACGTGATCCGTCGGGTGAAGGACACCTTCGGGATGCCGACGTTCGCCTATCAGGTCAGCGGGGAGTACACGATGATGCGCGCGGCGTCGCAGCAGGGCTGGCTCGACTGGGACAGGGCGATCGTCGAGAGCCTCGTGGCCTTCCGCAGGGCCGGCGCGGACGCCGTGCTGACCTACGCGGCGGTCGAGGTGGCCCGGATGCTCGCGGCGCAGCCGTTCGAGAGGACATGATGGACTTCCTCGACGCCGTGCTCGCATGTCCCGAGACGCGCACCCCCCTCGAGCGGGCCGATGAGGCTTCGCTCGCCGCGCTGCGCCGTGCGCTCGAGGCCGGTCGGGGCCGCCGGAAGGACGGCCAGCCGATCCCCTCGTTCGACGGCGCGTTCTTCGCACAGGGGAGGCGGGTCGTGTACCTCGTCGAGGAGGGCGTCCCGAACTTCGTCCTCGCGGAGCGCGTGGAGCTCGACGGTCCGCCGTGACGACGACGACCTCGGCCGTTCGAACGGGCTGCGTGCGGTGCAGCGCGGAGCGTGCCGGGCGCCGTCTCGGGTCGCGGGCCGTGTGCGAACGGTGTTTCTCCGCGGCCGATCCGATCGAACGGGAGCCCTTCGAGGCGACGTTCGTCCTCCGCGGGACGTGGGCCCTCACGCGCCGGCTCGCGCACGTGGCGGTCCCGCTCGCCCTGGCGTTCGAGGCGCCGCTGATGGTGCTGGAGCTCGTGTCGTCCGCGCCGCTCGACTTCGCGGTGTACTCGTTCTACGGCCTGGTGACGCTCGTGCTGGAGGGCGCGCTGCTCGGCCTCGCGTCGTCGTCCATTCGCGGTGATGCGACGGACGTCCGTGGGGCGCTGACGCGCTCGCTGCGGGCCTACGGGCGGCTCTTGCTCACGGGCTTCATCGCGGAGCTGAGGGTGCTCGGCCACGCGCTCTTGCTCGTCGTCCCGGGCGTGCTGCGCGCCCTTTCGTACGCGGTGGCCGGTCCCATCGCGCTCCACGAGGGGGCGATGGGGCACGACGCCTGCCGGGCCAGTGAGCTGCGCATGAAGGGCCATCGGGGGGCCGCGTTCGTCGCGTTCCTCGCCGTGTGGGCGTTGCCCGCCGCGATCGAGCTCGCCGACCTCGGGCGGGATCGATGGCTCTCGGGGCTCGCGTCGTCGGGGACGTCGATCCCGGCCTGGGCGCCCGCGTTGGCGCTCGGACTGCACGTGGCGGGCGTGCTCGCGATGATCCCCACGACGATGCTGCCGGCCGTGCTCTACGCCAAGACGCGCTGAGCCCGGGGCGTCCGCCGTTCCGCGGTGGGCGTCGGGGTCGAACTCTCGACAACCCTGCGGCTCTCGGCTAACACGGCCACCCCATGAAGACCTCGATCCTCGTCCGTCGCGCCGTCGCCTCCACGACGTCGTCCTTCGCACGCTCGGTGGGTGCCGTGCTCCGCGCCGCCGCGCCCGTCTCCCTGGCGGTGGTGGTCTCGGCCGGCGCGTTGGCCGCGTGCGGCGGGCGCGAAGAACCCGGGTTCCGCCCGACCGGCGCGTCGCAGGAGGCCTCGAATGCGGCGACGCCGCGGCCCGAGGAGCCCCCGGCCCAGGCCGCCGCTCAGGCGGCTCCGCCGCCCGTTCCGGGCGCATTGCCGGCCCCCGAGGATGTGGCGGCCGCTCCGGCCACGGCGTCTCGGACGGCCTCCGGACTGGCGTCCCGCGTCGTTCAGCCGGGCCGCGGGACCGACCATCCCGGTCCTCGGGACCGCGTGACCGTGCACTACACCGGGTGGACGACCGACGGCGCGATGTTCGACAGCTCGGTGTCCCGGGGCGAGCCCGCGACCTTCCCGCTCGACGGGGTCATCCCCGGCTGGACCGAGGGCGTGCAGCTCATGGTGCAGGGAGAGAAGCGCCGCTTCTGGATCCCCGGCAACCTCGCGTACGAGGGGCGGCGCGGACCGCAGGGCACGCTGGTGTTCGACGTCGAGCTGCTCTCCTTCGAGCGCGCGCCCGAGCCTCCCTCGGTGCCCGAGGACGTGGCCGCGGCCCCGGCGGGCGCGACCCGCACCGCGAGCGGCCTGGCGTCTCGCGTGCTCCGGCCCGGCACCGCGACGCGCCACCCCTCGCCCACGAGCACGGTGCAGGTGCACTACAGCGGCTGGACCACCGACGGCGAGATGTTCGACAGCTCCGTCACGCGCGGACAGCCCGCGACGTTCCCGCTCGACCGGGTCATCCCCGGTTGGACCGAGGGCGTCCAGTTGATGGTCGAAGGCGAGAAGCGCCGGTTCTGGATCCCGGGCAGCCTCGCGTACGAGGGGCGTCCGGGGCCGCAGGGCACGCTGGTCTTCGACGTCGAGTTGCTGCACATCGTCGATTGATCCGGCGTCGTCGTCGCACTCGCGGGCGGCGGGGTCGCTCTCGCGGGCGGCGCGTGGACTTCATTCGGGGCGGCGCGCCCTCTGCTCGACGCCCGGTCGCTTCGACCGTCGAGCCGTGGTACCCCTCCGGTCCCGACGAGGGGCCGACCGACGCGCGTGGGCGCCGGCGTCGCCCCATTCACGTTCTGGCGAGGAGTTACCATGGCCGCCGCACCGCCTCTGCTGACATCGCTTCCGTACTCGCAGTACTCACGGATGCCTCGCTTCTACGTCGTGTACGACGTCGCGTGGGCCCTGGCCGCGCTCGGTTTGAGCGCGGCGCTGATCGGTTCGGGGTACCAGGCGCCGGTCCAGACGTGGGCGTGGTGGTTGCCGCTGCTCTTGCCCGTGGCGATCTACTTGGCGATCACCGCGCACGTCTTCATTCACAACGCGTCGCACGGGAACTTCCCGAAGCCCGTGAACCGGATCGTCGGCGAGATCTGCGGGATCGTCGTGCTGTCGAAGTTCGCCAGCTGGGAGATCATGCACCGGCGGCACCACCGCCAC
>CAIKNO010000417.1 GCA_903828805.1 uncultured Sandaracinus sp.
CTGACGCAGCGGACCGAGGAACTCCTGCTCGGAGCCGCGGGAGACGACGCGCAGACCCTCCTCGCGGCGCTCGCGGCACGTCTGATGGAACGCGGGGCGTCGGCGGTCGCGGTCGACCTCCTCGCGCTCGGCGACGCCGGCGAGACGCTCGCGACCGCGCTCGAGGCCGACGATGCGGGGCCGTCGCGCGCGGTCGAACGCGCCCTCGGCGACCTCGCGCCGTACCTCGAGCGGCTGACGTTGTCGGGGACCCTCTCCGTGGCGCCCGGGAGCGGACGCTGGCTCGCCTCCTACACCGTCGACTCGGCGCGGCTCGGCCCGCCTCTCGGCGAGCGGATCGACGTGTCGCTCGACGGCCTCCCGGGCGGGACCCGCGGCGCGGTCGTCCTCGGAGACGCGCTCTCGGACGACGCATGGGCCCTCGACGAACTGTCTTCCCCGTTGCCCGCCTCGGCCCTCGTGCTCGGGGCCCTGGACGGGCTCGCCCGCCAGCGCGGCGTGGCGGACGTGGGGGCAATGGTCGCCTCTCACGCGGGATGTGAGGCGCTCGCACGGTGGGTGGACACACGGGCCGAGGTCGCCGACGCATGCCCCGACGCCTGCGTGCAGGACGCGTGCGACGCCGCGGTGGACGAGGCGCTCGAGGCGCTCCGCGCCCAGGCCACGGCGCTCGACGGGACGCGCTCGACCCTGCGTCTCGCAGGCGTGATGGAATGCCGGGACGACGACGGGGACCTGTCGGTGGACGCCCTCCGAGCCCTCGGGCTTCGCGGGACCTGGAGCGAGGGCACCGACGGCGGTGCCTCCGTCGAGGGCACGATGACCGGCGTGCGGGCCACGGTCGCGCCGTGATCCGACGCGCCGGTCCGAGGCGCGCCGCAAGGTCCGCGTGATGGGCCACGAGCGCTACCCCCTCGAGGCCCTGCACACGCTGCGGGTCGAGGCGCAAGACCGGTGTGCCCGCGTGCTCGCCGACGCCGTGCGCACGCTCGAGGACGCGCGCGGTGCCGTGGAGCAGGGCCTGCGCGCGCGGGAGGCGCACGACGCGCGAAGCGCGGAGGTGATCCGCGAAGAGCAGGTCCTCGATCTGCGGGGACGGACGGTGGCCGAGGCCCTGCATCGAACGGCGTACGCCGCGCGACGACGGCTCGAGCGCGAAGCCCTCGACGTCGAGATCGAGCGCGCGAGGGCCGCGGTCGAGCACGCGGCCCGGGCGATGGCCGACGCCCAGGACGCGCTCGCCCGGGCGCGCGCGGAGCGAGAAGCCCTCGATCAGCACCGCGCACGTTGGCAGCAAGGGCAGGCGCTCCGCCTCGCGCGGCGCGACGAGGAGGATGCGCCACCTTCGCGCCGGCGCGGAGAGGGATGCCCGTAAGTTGCGGCGAGGCCGGGCACTCCGCACGATGCGCGGATGCTGGGCATGGTCGCGCGACGCTTCTGGCTCGGAGCCCTCTCCGCGCTGTGCGTGACGTGCCACGTGGGCCCGTCCGCCGGCCCCGGCGGCGGTGAACCGACGGCCCGCGCGCAGGACGGTGCGTTCGACCCTGCCGTCGCCAGCGTGGACCCGTCGAGCGCGCTCGGCCGCGCCCGCGCGCTCGCCGCGGGTGGGCCGTCGAGCGAGGCGCGTGACTTCGCGCTGAGGGAGCTCGGCACGGCCCGAGAGCCGGAGCGCACCCTGCTGCAATGGATCGCGGCCCGCGGAACCCGCGGCGAGGCGGCCGCCGCCGCGTGGGCCGCCATCCCGGAGGACGGACCTCTGGGCCGCTGGGCACGCCTCTACCAGGCACGGAGCCTCAGGGCGCGAGACCCCCAGCGCACGCTCGCCTTGCTGGCTCCGCTCTGCGCTGCGCGGTGGGCGGGGCGCGACGAAGCCCGCGCCGCCGACGCGCTCGTGCGGGCGCGCACCGGCCTGCCGGACGCGGAGTGGCATCTGCACGACGCGATCGAGCAGGCGCGCGGAACCACCCGGGTCGAGCTCGAGTCCGCGCTCGCCGAACTGCTGGCGGCCCGCGGCACGCCGGACGCGCGGGCCGAGGCCCTGACCTGGTGGCGATGGATCGCAGCGCGGGCGCCCACGTCGAGGGCCGGCCGCGACGCCGAGGCCAGCGCGGCCACGCTGCTCGCCGGACTGCCCGACGCGCTCCGCGCCGCGCACGCGCTCCCCACGCTCGAGCAACGGTTCGCGCGCGCCGACGCCATCGCCTCGACGATGGACCATGCGGCGGCGGAGGCCGCGTACGCCGCGATCGCGTCGGACCTGGAGGTGGCCCCCGCGCGCCGCTGCGAGGCCCGCTTCGCCCAGGGCCGCGCGATGTGGCAACGCCGCGCACGCCGCGAGGCCGCGGCGCTTCTGGCCCAGGTCGCCACCGACTGCGCCGCTGTGCCCGACGTGCAGGCCACCGCGCGCTGGTACGCCGGACGCTCGTTCTGGGGCAGCGATCAGGGCGACGAAGCCATCGCGCAGTACGACGCCCTCGCGCACGAACAGCCGCGTCATCGACTGGCCGACGACGCGCTCGTGAACGCCGCGCGGATCTGCGCGGAGCGAGACGATGCCGAGGGCGCGCGCGTCCGGCTCGAGCGCGTCGCGCACACGATGCTGGAGGGTGACCTCCGGAGCGAGGCGTTCTTCCTGCTCGCCTGGCATGCACGGGCCGACGGGGACGGCCGTGCCGCGCTCGCCGTGCTCGAACAGAGTCTCGCCGAGGCCGTGCCCGAGACGAGCGAGGACGTGCGGGGCCGCTCCGCGTACTGGCGAGGCCGCCTGCTCGAGGAAGCCGGTCGGGCGTCGGACGCGGTGGGGCAATACGAACAGCTCGCCCGGGCGCTTCCCCTGTCGTACTACGCCCAGCAGGCGCTGGGCCGCCTGCAGAGCCTCGATGCGGGCCGGGCCGCGCGCGCGCTTCCCCCGCGCGGCGAGGCGCCTCGGCTCTCGTTCCCGCGTCGTCCGGAGTTGAACACCGAGGGCTTCGCCGCGGCCGTGGCGTTGCTGCGGGTCGGCGAGCCATCGCTCGCCGAGCGCGAGCTGGAAGCGGTCGGTCTCCTGGGCGAGGGCGCGCCCGCCGAGGCGAAATGGATCGGCGCAGCCTTGCTCGACC
>CAIKNO010000418.1 GCA_903828805.1 uncultured Sandaracinus sp.
AGACGGTGCTCGCGGACCTCGAGTACTTCTTCGGGCCGGACGCGGCGGCGAGGGCCGACGACCCGCACCGGACGCCGCTCCCCGCGGGGCTGAGCCCGCAGCAGGCGACGTGGGGTGAGCTCTCCGCGACGGCGTTCCTCCTCGAGAAGCTGGCGGGCAACGACACGTCGACCGACCACCGCGACTGGTCGATGGCGTTCACCGGCTTCTCGCCCACCGCGACGCGGCTGTTCCGCGGCGGCTCGCCGAGCGTCTCGACCCCGACGGGCCTGGTGCGTGCCGCGTTCGCCACCGTGGCCGCGAACGCGCAGGACGCCTACGACGGCGCGGACCGGCTCGGACCGGACGGCGCGCGACTGCCGGTGCACCTCACCGCGGACGGACTTCACCTGGGTGAATTCACCGAGAATTTCCTGCTCGGCGCCCTCGCCTTCGCCCAGGGCGCGGACGACTACCTCGACGACGACGTCGATGGGAAGGGCCTTCGGTCCCCCAACACGCGCGACGGCATGAACGCCTACACGACGCTCGAGCACGCGTGGGACGAGGGGTTCGGCTATTTCGGCGCGCCGCGCCACGTCTCGGCCTTGTCGGCCGAGGCGCTGACCGCGTCCGAGGTGCGGGCGTTCGACGGGGACGGGGATGGGTCCATCGACTTCACCTCGGAGTATCTGTTTCCGACCGCGCACTACGCGATCGAGCGCGACGTCGGGAGCGCGGCGTCGGCGCGCACCCAGTTCCTCGCCGACGCGGACCTCGCGTTCCGCACGGGCCGCGCGATCATCGCGGCGTCGGGCGAGACGCTGACGGACGAGGAGGCGACGGCGCTCCGCGCCGAGCGTGACCGGATCGTCGGCGCATGGGAGCGCACGCTCGCGGCGAACGCGGTGAGCTACCTGAACGCGGTCGTCCGGTGGACCCTGGCGATCGATGCCGCGCCGGCGTCCTACAGCTTCGTCGAGCACGCGGGCGAGTGGTCGGAGCTGAAGGCGTTCGCGCTCGCCGCCCAGTTCCACCGAGGCTCGCCGATGCTGGCGATGGAGGGCACGGTCGAGCGCTTCGTGACCCTTCATCAGCGGGTCGGAGATGCGCCGGTGCTCTCGACCGCGACCCCGGCGGAACGCGCGGCGTACGTCGTCTCGCTGCTCGAGGCGCGGGCCCTGCTCGGACGCGCGTACGGTTTCGACAGCGCGAACCTCGGCGCCGACGACGGCACCGGCGGCTGGTGAACGTGCGGCTTGGCCCGTGGGCGGCGCTCAGGCGTCGCCCCGGGTCACGCCCTCGCCGCTCAGGCGTCACCCCGGGTCACGCCTTCGCCGAGCACGAAGTCGGCGCCGAACGCCTGGGCCGGTGTCAGCGCGCCGCGGAGCGTGCCCGACACGATCCGCTCCGCGCAGTCCCACGCGAGACGCGCGGTCCAGGCATAGGCCTCGGGCCCCTCGAGCCAGCTCTCCACGCGGTCGCCGCGGTCGTTCACGGCCTCGGCCCAGACCTGCGAGCGACCCTGGGCCAGCGCTTCCTCGCTCGGTCCGTGGGCTTGCGCCTCGAGGAAAGGCTCGATCCGATCGAACCACACCGGGTGCTCGCGGGCCCAGCCGAGGATCGGCTGAAGCGCCCGGGCGAGCGTGACGCGCAGCCGCGGTTGCGCGGCGAACGTCTCGATGTCGGGGATGCCGGTGCTTCGCCACGCGGTCTCGAGATCGCCGAGCGGGACCGGCACCACGTCGCGCGGTCGGTCGCCGAACTTCACGACCATCGACGGGGAGAGAAGGGGGCCCGGCACCAGCTCTCCGCGGCGCCGCACCGCGCCTCCGCGTCGCAGCACGCCGAGCGCGCTCTTCACCGTCCCGGGGGTCGGCGACGAGAGGCCGGCGATGGCGAGGCGCAGCCGGGTGGGACGATCGATGCGACGGGCCACGTGCAGCGCGAGGCAATCGCTCGGGACGACGTCGAAACCCACCCCGCTCATCAGGGCGACGCCCGCTTCCCGGGCGCGTCGGTCGTGGGTGAAGGTGGCGCGCAGGACCTCGAGCTCGCCCGTGAGGTCGAGCTGGTGCGCGTGCCCGGCGATGCAGGCGCGGATCATCGGTTCGCCGGTCTGTGCGTAGGGGCCGGCGGCATGGAGGACGAGCTGGGCGCGCGCGATGAGGCGGGCCAGATCGTCGCGCTCGTCGAGCGACACCCCGACCGCCTCGAGGCCGTACCGGTCCGCGACGGGCGCGAGTTTCCGGAGGGAGCGGCCCGCGAGGATCGGGCGGTGGCCGCGGCGCACGGCCTCCTCCACCAGCAGACGCCCGGTGAAACCGTAGGCGCCGTAGATCACCAGCCGCTTCGTCGAGGCCATCCCCGGCCACCATGTAGCACGGGCCGGCCGGGCTTCGACCTCCGGGCGCCTCGAGGCGGGCGCGGTGTCGCCGTACGAGGAGCCCGCCGTGGCCGTGCGCATGGCGGGATTCGCGCTAGGGGGGACGTGTGAATCTCTCGATGTTCGTCGCGTGCGCACCGGGGCTCGAGCCGTGGCTCGCCGCGGAGGTGGAGGCGCTCGCGCCCGGTGGGGTCGCGGTGCCTGGTGGGGTCGAGGTCCACGGCGACCGGCGCACGCTCGCGCGGCTGCTCGTCGAGCTCGGGCTCGCGAGCCACGTCCTGGTGCGGATCGCGTCGTTCCGGTGCCGCGCGCTCGAGGATCTCGAGCCCTACGTGGAGCGGCTCCCGTGGTCCGGCTGGCTGCGTCGCGACGAGGCGCGGCAGGTCCGCGTCACGACCACGCGCTCTCGCATCACCCACACTGGCGCCATCGCCGAGCGGGTGCTGCGTGGGGTGAAGACGAGGCTGGGAGACGCCCCGAAGGAGGACGAGGCGGGCGTGTCGTTGCTCGTTCGCATCGTCGGGGATCGATGCACGATCTCGCTCGATGCGTCGGGCGAGCCCTTGCACCGCCGCGGGTACCGCCGCGACCCGCACCGCGCGCCTTTGCGGGAGGACCTGGCCCGCGCGCTCGTGAAAGCGTCGGGGTGGGATCGCAAGAGCGTGCTGGTGGATCCCATGTGCGGGTCGGGCACCGTGGCCATCGAGGCTGCGATGCTCGCGATGGACCGCGCGCCGGGGTTGACCCGGGCCTTCGACGTCGAGCGGACGCCCCTCGACGACGGGCTCACCCTCGCGGCCGTGCGCGCCGAGGCGAGCGCGCGGATCCGTCCGGTGTCGCATCCGGTCGTCGCACGGGATCGGGACTTCAGGGCCATCGAGGCCGCCTGCTCGAACGCCGGCCGGGCTGGCGTCATGGACGCGCTGATCGTGGAGGAGGGCGCGCTGTCGACGACCGTCGCCTCGCTCCCCGCCGACCTCGGTCCCGGTCCGCGGCTCGTGACGAACCCGCCATGGGGGGCGCGGCTCGGGGACGGCGCCGCCTTGCGGCCTCTCTACCGCGCGCTGGGGCAGCTTCGAAGGCACCTCGGCCCAGGGGGCGGGATGCTGCTCGCGGCCCACGACCGACGGCTCGCCTATGCCACCGGCGTGCCGCTCGAGAGCGCGTTTCTCAGCGATCTCGGGGGGCTCAAGGTGCACGCGATGGTGGAGCGCGCGGGCGGGGGCGAGGTTGCGGGCGCACGGGGGGTCCATTAGGGTGCGCCGCGTGTCGTCTCGCGTCCGTGTCCTCTCCGCGTGCGCCGTTCCCGTCCTGACGTGCTGGCTCGGCGCGTGCGGGGGGGCGCAGTCCCAGCCCACGCTGAGCTACGGCGAGAGCGCGCGGCGCGACTTCGAGCGCGCGCAGGCCGCGGTCGACGACCACGACTGCCTCACGGCCGCGCCGCTCTTGCAGCACGTGCGCCGAGAGTATCCGTACTCCCGGTACGCCGCGCTCGCGGAGCTCCGGAGCGCCGACTGCGAGCTCGAGCAGCAGCACTACACGGAGGCGATCCGCGGGTACCGCGCGTTCATCCGCCAGCGACCGACGCACCCCGAGGTCGACAGCGCCAACTTCGCGATCGCCCAGGCGTATTTCCGTCAAATTCCCCAGGATTTCTTCCTCTCGCCGCCGCCCGAGGAGCGCGATCAGGCCTCGACCCGCTCCGCGCTCCGGGTCGTCCGCAGGTTCGTCACCGATCACCCGGAGAGCGAGCACGTCGAGGAGGCCCGGAGGATCGAGCGGCAAGTGCTCGCGCTGCTCGCGCGGCACGAGCTGTACGTCGCCAACTACTACCTCCGCGCCGATCACGGGGTCGCGACGATCGCCCGCATCCAGACGCTGCTCGAGGACTACGAGGGCTCGGGCGTCGAGCCGGAGGCGCTGCTCCTGATGGGGCAGACCTACCTGCACATGCGCCAGCCGGCGGAGGCCGGGCTCGCGTTCCAGGAGCTGATCGAGCGCTTCGGGGACTCGGGCTACGCGGCGCAGGGGCGCAGCTACCTGGCCTCGATGGGCGTGGCCGTGACTCCGGTCTCCGCGGAGGGCGGGCCTGCGGCGGAAGGCGGAGCGTCCGGAGCCGCGGCGCCGGATGCCGAGGGCGACGATCCGGCGGCCGACGCGGGCGGGGACGGGCGGGGCGGCGCTCCTCCGAGCGCGCCGGTCGAGGGCGCCACGTCGTGAGGCGTCGGGGGGGACCATGGACGACCGAACCAAGCAGTTGCAGGCCCTCGGCCGCGAGCAGTACGACCGGCGCGAGTTCGACAAGGCCGAGCGCACGCTGAGGCAGATCCTCGCCCGGGGCGATGCGCGCTACGCGGACGTGTTCCACATGCTCGGCGTGGTCTGTCACGACGGGGGGCGCTTGGAGGAGGCGCAGGCCTTCTTCGAGGAAGCCCTGCAGATCAACCCCCACTACACCGAGGCGGCGCTGAGCCTCGCGGTCACCTACAACGAGCTCGGGCGCTACGAGGAGGCCGCGCGGCTGCACGCGGCGACCCGTCCGCGCGCGCCTTCCCGCCCGGAAGGGGGCGAGGCGCCGGTCGAGGTCGATGCGTTCGTCAAGGGCAAGCTCGCGAACCTGCACGCCGACCTGGCGAAGGCGTACCTGGAAGCGGGCATGCCCGAGGACGCGATCCTCGAGCTGCGCAAGGCCGTGATGCTCTGCCCGACGTTCGGGGACTTGAGGGTGAGGCTCGCGTCCATCCACCGTCAGCTCGGCGAGCTCGAGGCGGCGCGCTTCGAGCTCGAGGAGGCGCTCCGCGTTCGCCCCGGCGACGTGGCGGCGCACGTCGCGCTCGGCGTGACGCTGCTCGCGCTCGGGCGCACGCCGGAGGCCATCGCCGCATGGCAACGCGCGCTGACCATCGATCCCGACAGCAAGTCGGCCTCGATGTACCTGCGCATGTCGAAGACCGCGGACGCCCCCTGAGGGGGTCCTTCGGGCCGAGCCCGCGTCGCGGGCTCAGCGAGGCTTCACTGCGGCTCGACGACTTCGAGGACCAACGAGCCCTCGCCGACGACCTGCACCTGACAGCACAGGCGCACGTCCTTGCCGTCCCCGAACACGTCGAGCACGTCCAGCTCGTCGTCCTGCGCCTTGCTCAGCAGGGCCGCGCCTTCCTTCACGCGGACGCGGCACGTTCCGCAGCTCGCGGAGCGGCAGGAGAAGGGGACCTCCGCCTCCGGATGCTCGTCGCAGGTGTCCACCAGCGCAGTGCCGACCTTGACTTCACACGTGTAGCCCGAGGGAAGAAATCGAACGGTGGTCATTTCGGGGGCCGAGTATGGGCTTCCCTCTTCCGAGGTCAACTGTCTCGACGTTCAGTGGGTCCCGCCTGGGCCAGGTCCAGGGGTCGATCTCGGTTCTTTTCCTCTCGGGATGTCGCGTGTACGATCCCCCGCCTTCGCGGCCGGGCCGCACGCCCGTCGCGTCGTTTCGTTCTGGTCCTCCAGGACCGCTCTGCAAGGATCCCATGACCGTTCACACCGACCTCCTCCGTGGCGAACTCGAGCGCTTGTTCTCGCTCGATGAACTCCAGCAGCTTGCCGGCGGCCTCCTCGGCCTCTCGAGCGACGCGCTGGGCGCGCCGACGACTCCCGGCACCTTCGCGCGCGCGCTGGTGGATCGCTGTCAAAGCGAAGGGACGCTGGGCGCGCTCGCCGACGCGATGTCGTTCAGCAAGCCTGGCGGCTCGGTCGCGCTCGATCCGTTCGCTGCGGGGGTGGACGAGCTCGCGGTCGGGACCACGCTCGGACGCTGGAAGCTCGCGAAGAAGCTCGGCGAAGGCGGACTCGGCACCGTGTACCTCGGCGAGCGTGGCACCGGGGCCGACGTCGAGAAGGCGGCGATCAAGGTCCTCCGCACGGCGTTCGCGGCGGACCGCGGCGCGGCCAAGCGCTGGCTCGTCGCCGCTCGCAGCGCCGCGCGGCTCGACGACCGCGGCCTCGCCAAGATCCTCGAGACGGGCGAGCTGGAGGACGGTCGACCCTGGGTCGCCACGCAGTACCTCGACAGCCAGTCGCTCGCGGCGCGGGTGGCCCGCACCGGCCCGATGCACTTCAACGAAGCGCGCCCCCTGGTGCGCGGCGTGCTCGCCGGACTCGAGGCGCTGCACGCCGCCGGCCTCGCGCACGGCGGCGTGAAGACGGAGAACGTCTTCGTGCTGCGGCCCGTCGCGGGCGACAAGACGCGCTCGGAGCCGAGCGGCGTGCTGGTCGATCTGGGCGCCGATCGCTTGCTCTCCCGGCCCGTGGTCGCGGCCTCGGACCGGAGCGGCATCCTCCCGCTCGCGGGCACGCCGAAGGCCTTCGCGCCGGAGCAGGCCCGCCTCGGGCGCGCCGTCCCGAGCGCGGACCTCTATGCGGTCGGCTGCCTGCTCTTCGAGGTCCTGACCGGCAAGCCGCCCTTCGCCGGTGGCAGCGCGGCGGACGTGCTCGCGGCGCATCTCCGCGCCGAGCCCGAAGCGCCCTCGACGCTCGCCCCGCGCGGGTGGGTGGTGCGCGAGCTGGACGAGCTCGTGCTGAAGATGCTCGCCAAGGAGCCGGCCCAGCGCTTCGCGGGCGCCCGGGAGCTGCGCGAAGCCCTCGATGCGCTCGGTCGAGCCGCCGGTGCGGGGTCGTCGAAGAAGAAGGAAGACCTCGACGGCGCGGCCTTCGGCAAGGCCAAGGCGGCCCTGCTGGAGAAGCCGACGAGCGAGGACCTCGCCGCGGCGCTCGAGCGGATCGTCGAGCCCGCGCAGGCGGGGTCCACGGCCGTCGAGGTGTTCGCGGAGGCGGCCGGGAAGACGGACGACGTCGAGGCCAAGAAGTCCCTGCACTTCCGCATCGCGCGGCTCTCCGAGAGCGAGCTG
>CAIKNO010000419.1 GCA_903828805.1 uncultured Sandaracinus sp.
CTGGGTCCCCTCATGGTGTGCGAGGCCCTTCACCCGTGGTGGATCGACGGACCTCTCCGTCCCCACTTCGTCTCGAACGTGGATCCCGCCCACCTCGCGCGGACCCTCCACGGTCTGCGGCCCGAGACGACGCTGTTCATCATCGCGAGCAAGACCTTCACCACGCAGGAGACCCTGGCGAACGCCCACTCGGCGCGGGCCTGGCTCGTCGCCTCGCTGGGCGAGGAGGCGGTGGGCCACCACTTCGCGGCGGTGTCGACCCACCACACCGAGGTCGCGCGCTTCGGCATCCGGCGCGACCTCACCTTCGGCTTCTGGGACTGGGTGGGCGGACGCTACTCGCTGTGGAGCGCGGTCGGGCTTCCGATCGCCCTGGCCGTCGGGTTCGAGGCGTTCGAGGCGCTACTCGAGGGCGCGCACGAGGTCGACGAGCACTTCCGCGACGCGCCGTTCGCGTCCAACGTCCCGATGCTGCTCGGGGCCCTCGGCGTCTGGTACACCGAGTTCTTCGGCGCCGAGAGCTTCGCCGTGCTGCCGTACGCGCAGGCCCTGCATCGGTTCGCCGCGTGGCTTCAGCAGGGCGACATGGAGAGCAACGGCAAGAGCGTGGACCGCGGAGGCGCGCGCATCGAGGACCGGCAGACCGGCCCCATCGTGTGGGGCGAGCCGGGCACGAACGGCCAGCACGCGTTCTTCCAGCTGCTGCACCAGGGCACGCGCCTCGTGCCGTCGGACTTCCTCGTGCCGCTCGAGTCGGAGTGGACGCGCCGGGACATGCCCCCGGCCCTGGCCGCCGGCCTGCAGGCCCAGCAGGGCATGCTGCTCGCGAACGCGTTCGCGCAGACCGAAGCGCTGATGGTCGGCAAGACCGAGGCCGAGGTGCGGGCCGAGCTCTCCGCCCAGGGCCTGAGCGCGGCGCAGATCGACGCCCTCGCCCCCCACAAGGTGTTCGAAGGAAACCGCCCGACGACGACCGTGACGTTCCCGAGGCTCGACCCCCGGACGCTCGGCGCGCTGCTCGCGGTCTACGAACACCGCATCTTCGTGCAGGGCGTGCTCTTCGACGTGAACAGCTTCGACCAGTGGGGCGTCGAGCTCGGAAAGCAGCTCGCGCGCACCCTCCTCGCGGAGCTGGAGGGCGGGGCGACGTCGGCCCACGACGGCTCCACGCTCGCCCTGGTCGCCGAGGCCCGCGCGCGTCTCACCCCGCGTCGTTCTTCGCCCTGAGCGCGGGGTCGGGAGCCCCCCGGGGTGCGAAGGGCACCTCGATCACCGTGCCCTCGCGGCACCGGTCGACGGCCACGCGGAGGACGGCCTCCGACGCTCCGTCGCGGAGGGTCAGGTGGGCCTCGCGCTCACCGTCCTGCCAGGGGATGAGACAGAGCCCCTGCTCGGACTGCGTCGGGCGGACCTCGCGACGCCCGGAAGGCTGCCAGTGCACGGCGAGCTCGACCGAGCGCGGCCCGCTCGTCACGCCTCCGACGAGGCGCACGAGGATCGGCGGCACCGGCCGCGGGCGCGCACGCACGAAGCGCTCGGGCACCCCGAGGTCCAGCAGCAGGCGCGTCATCCAACCCGTCATCGCATTCCTCGCCACCGCATCCTCGACGCTCTGCCCGCACACCCCGTCCGCGCGCCCGCCCCGCGCTCGGCGCCCGGCACCGGCGGCGTCCGCCGTGTCGCGCATCGAAGGCCGAGGCCCGAGACCCCGCGCACGCCGATTGACGCGCCGAGGGCCCGGCGAGTCTACTCCCCCCGTGGACCGAAGCGAACGACCCGGTGCGGGGGCGTGGGTGGGCACGCTGCTCGACGGGCGCTACGAGGTCACGCGCCACCTCGCCGAGGGGGGCATGGGCGTCGTGTACGGAGGCGTCGACCGGCACACCGGGCGCCCCGTCGCGGTCAAACGACTCCACGCGCACCTCGCCGACGATCCCGGCGTCGTCGCACGCTTCCGGCGCGAGGGGCGCGCCACCACGGGCCTCGGCCATCCCCACATCGTCGAGGTCATCGAGACGGGCACGGCGCAAGACGGCACCCCCTTCCTGGTGCTCGAGCTGCTCGAGGGGCGCAGCCTCGGTCACCTGCTCGCGGAGGAAGGCCCCCTCCCGGTGGCCCGGACGGTCCGCATCGCGGGCCAGATCGCGGGCGCGGTGCAGGTCGCGCACGAGCATGGAATCGTGCACCGGGACCTCAAGCCCGAGAACGTCTTCCTGACGACCCGGGATGGCGAGGACGACTTCGTCAAGGTGCTGGACTTCGGGATCTCCAAGATCCGCGATGCGCTCGACCCCGGCGGTCCCCACACGCGCACCGGCACGGCCCTCGGGACCCCCGCCTACATGGCGCCCGAGCAAGCCCAGGGGCTGAAGGACATCGACGGCCGCGCCGACGTGTACGCCCTGGGGGTCATCCTGTTCCGGATGCTGACCGGGGCCCATCCGTTCGAGGACGACTCGTACCCGATGCTGGTGCTGAAGATCTGCACCGAGACCGCCCCGAAGATCTCGACGTGGCGCGCCGACGTCCCCGCAGAGCTCGTCGCCCTCGCCGCCAGGATGCTCGCCAAGCGCCCCGGCGAGCGGCCTCCGAGCATGGCCGCCGTGCAGCGAGAACTCGAGGCCTTCCGGACCTTCGACGGCGCGCCGCAGCTCACGTCTGCGCCGCCGCCCTCGCGGAGCGCGCCGCGCGTGCTCGGCGCGACCCCCTCGACCGAGGACCCGTACGCCGCGACCGTGCCCGGTCCGCACGCCGGCGGGACCCCGGCGGGCGAGGAGCTCGACGAGGAAGGACCTGCCGCGGGGCTGCCTCCACGCCGTCGACGACCCTGGCAGGTGCTCGGGCTCGGCGTGCTCGGCGTCCTCACCGCCGCCGTCGTGCTGCTGGCCGTTCGCGCCCCGTCGCGGCCGACGCGCCTCCCCGACGAGATCCCGCTGCCGGCCCCACGCCCTCCGGTCGTGCGCTCGGTCGAACCCCGGGGCGAGTCGGAGGGCTGGGGATGGCTGAACCCTCGACCCCGTGCGATGCCGACGTGGTTCGCCGTGGCGACGGGCGGCCGCGGCATGGTGGCGATGGTCGGGCAGGACGGGGTCGCGGCGCGCTTCCTCGGCGGCCGGCTCGTCCGGTGGGACAGCGGCACCGAAGAACCTCTGCGCGCCGTCGCGTGGACCTCCGCCGAGGACGTCCTCGCCGCCGGGGACGAGGGCACGCTGGTTCGATTGACCCCGCGCGCGCCCACCCCGATCCCGACGGGCACCCACGCGAACCTCCGCGCGCTGCTCGTCGTCTCGGGCACCGAGACGCTCGTCGCAGGCGACGGAGGCACGATGCTGCGGCTCGCCGGCAACGCGGCCTCCCCGCTGTCGACGGGCACCGACGCCGCCCTGCTGGCGCTGCACGCCCGTGGAGGGACGGTGTGGATCGCCGGGGAACGCGGGACGCTCCTGCGGCTGGACGGCGACGCCCTCACGTCCGAAGCGTCGGGCGTCCGATCCACGCTCCGCGCGGTCGGAGGATGCGCGAACGGCGACCTCTACGCCGCAGGCGATCAAGGCGTACTCCTGCGGCGGCTGCCCGAAGGCGCGTGGTCCCCCGTGCGCACCTCGGTGCCGACCGACGAGGCGTTCACCGCCATCACCTGCGATCGAGGACGCGCGGCCCTCTCGGGGACGCTCGGCACGGTGCTCCTGGCGTCGGGCAGCCGCAGCGTGACGCTGCCCTCGGGATTCGAGCGCGCGTGGCACGGGGTGTCGGGCGGACGCGACGAGGCGACCTGGCTCGTGGGCGCCGGGGGCCGCATCGCGAGCATCGAGGGAGACCACGTGCAGACGGGCACGTCGGGCCCGACGGTCCCCTTGCGGGACATCGAGATGATTGGGGGCGCGCTCGTCGCGGTGGGAGAGTGGGGCCGCATCGTGCGCGAGCGCGAGCGCGGCTTCGACGAAAGCCCCTCGCCGACCGACGCGGGCCTCGCGCGACTCGCGCGGATCGACGACAGCCGACTCGTCGCCGTGGGCGACCTCGGGACCGTGCTCGAGGTGCGCTGGGACGGCGCGCGGGTCGTCTCGACGCCGACGGACGCGTCACTCCGCGGCGTCGTCGCCGATGCCGACGGGCAGGTGCTGGCGGTGGGCACCGGCGGCACGTTGCTGCGCGGCCACCTCGACGCCCTCGCGGTGAGCCGCGTCCCCGACGCCGGGGACCTCTGGTCGGTCACCGGGACCCCGTTCGATGCGCTGGCCGTCGGCGAGGGCAGCACCGTCGTGCACGTGACCCGGACGGGCGCCTCGCGCTGGCCCTGCGATGCGGGCGTGGGGCTGCACGACGTGATGCGTGTCGGCGACTCGGCGCTCGCGGTGGGAGAGCGAGGCGTCATCGTCCGGGTGACCGAGGGCGGGTGCACCCAGGAACACGCGGGCGGTCCTTCACTCGCCTCCATCGCGCCCGGCCCCGACGGCCGGCCCATGGCGGTGGGCGACGACAGCGTCGGTTGGGTGCGGCACGACGACGGCCGCTGGCACGCCGTCGACCTCGACCTCGCCACGCACCATGCCCGCCGCATCCGCCGCCTGGGGCGACACGTCTACGTCGTCGGCACCGGCGGGACCATCCTGAGGCACGTGCTGGTCGACGGCACCTGAGCCCGCCGAGGGCGCCTCAGCGACACGCCGCAGGCACCTCGCGCCCCGACGCCTCGAGCGACTGCCGGAACCCCTCGAGGGCACCCTCGCAGGCCTCGTCCGCGGCGCGGCCTCCCGCCGCCACGACCCGGACCAGCGATGCGCAGGCCTGCTCCCCCACCACGCGCTCGCCGCCGTTCGGTAGCGCAGCGACGTAGGCCGGACAGCACGCCTGCGCCCGCGCGCACGAGGTCGCGGGCGGTGCCGCAGCGGGCGTCGCGCCGGGCTCGACGGGGGCGACCTCACCCGCCGGCGCGGCGACCGTCGCGGACGCCGACCCAGCGGGCGGCGACGCCTCTGCGGCCGGGACGCCTTCACCCTCGCGCGCCGAAGGCGCCGAGGGGGCGACCACGGGCGCCGTCGCCGCGGCCGGCGTGTCTTCGGCCCCGGGCTCCGCGCCGCACGCGACCCACCAACACGCTGTGACCACCCACCACCGGATCGCGCGACGCATCGACTCTCCCCGCGGGCGACCGCCCCGCGCCGTCAACGTAGCGTGCGCGGGCCACCGGGGCGATCCGCGGGTGTGCTCGCCACGACCGCGTCCAGCGCTATGCTCCGCGCGATGTCGCTGCCCGTGCTCTCCGGCCGCGAGGGCGCGCCGCCTGCCGACGCCGCTCCCGTGTCCCCCGACGATTGGCGGTGGCAGGTCCGCCACGCCGTGACCGACCTCCCGGCCCTCGAGGCCGCGCTCTCGCTCACCGACGCCGAGCGTGAAGGCACGCGGCGCGCGCTGGCCGGTGGGTTCCCGATGTCGATCACGCCGCACTACCTCGGCCTCTGCGATCCGCACGATCCCGGCTGCCCCATCCGGAGGCAGTGCGTGCCGCGCATCGAGGAGGCCGACGAGGTGGCCGGCGACCTCCGGGATCCCCTCGGCGAAGAGGACCACGAGGTCGCCCCGAACCTCGTGCGGCGGTACCACGATCGCGTGCTGCTGATCGCGACCGACCGATGTTCGGTGTATTGCCGGTTCTGCACCCGCTCCCGCATGGTGGGCCAGGATGGCGGGGTCCGAGGCCTCGAGCGCCTCGAGGCCGCCTTCGAGTGGATCGAGGCCCACCCGGAGATCGCCGACGTCATCGTCTCCGGCGGAGACCCGCTGGTCGCCTCCGACGCGCGGGTCGCCTCGATCCTCGAACGCCTCGCGCGGATCGAGCACGTCCTCTACGTGCGCATCGCCACGCGTGCGCCCGTCACCCTCCCCCAGCGCATCACCCCGGAGTTGTGTCGGGCCCTGCGGACCCATCCTTCGGTGTGGGTGATGACGCACTTCAACCACCCGCGCGAGCTCGCGCCCGCCGCGCAAGAAGCCTGCGCTCGGCTCGTGGACCACGGCATTCCCGTGATGAACCAGACCGTGCTCCTGCGGGGCATCAACGACCACGCGCCCACGCTCGAAACGTTGTTCCGGGGGCTCGTCCGCCAGCGCGTGCGCCCCTACTACCTCCTGCAGATGGATCCGGTCCGCGGCACCTCTCATCTCCGCACGCCCCTCGACACCGGCATCGCGCTGATGGCCGCGCTGCAGGGCCGACTCAGCGGCATCGCGCTGCCGAAGTTCATCGTCGACACCCCTGGGGGCATGGGGAAGGTCCCCGTCGGTCCCGACTGGATCGTCCGGCGGGCGGGGCCTGTCACGACCCTGCGAACCCACCGCGGCGTGGAGGTCGACTACGTCGATCCGCCCGGCTCCCACGGGGCCGTGCGGGAGACCGCCGAACATCATTGAATTTGCACGCCATGGGTGTATAGCTCGCCCCACACGCGCCGAAGCCGGACCCCGATGGACGGCTCTCCCAGGCGCCATCGGAGACGCGGTCATGGAGAACGCGCTGACACTCACGCAGACGGGGATCGGGAAGAAGGCAGCGGTGGCGCTCACCGGCGCCGTCATGTTCGGCTTCGTCCTCGTCCACATGCTCGGCAACCTCCAGATCTTCCTGGGGCGCGAGACACTCAACCACTACAGCGAGATGTTGCACGCGGTGCCCGAGCTGCTCTGGGTCGCGCGGGCCGTGCTGCTGGTCTCGGTCGTCACGCACATCACGCTCACGGTGGACCTGGCGCTGCGCAACGCGAAGGCGCGGCCGACCGCGTACCGCGTGAGCGCCGACGTGGGCCGTCAAGATCCGCTGATGCGGTACGCCCGCAAGACGATGATCCTCTCGGGGCCGATCGTGCTCTCGTTCATCGTGTTCCACCTCGCCCACCTCACGCTCGGCGAAGTGCCCGGCCTCGCGCACGGGCAGGACGTGTACGAGAACGTCGTCCGTGGCTTCCAGAACCCGGTCGTCGCAGGGTTCTACGTCTTCGCGAACATCCTGCTCGGGCTGCACCTCTACCACGGCGGTCACAGCCTCCTGCAGAGCCTCGGCCTCCGGAACCCCCGCCTCGACCCCCGCGCCCGCACCGCGGCCGCCGCCTTCGCCGCCGCCGTGACCGTCGGCAACGTCGTCATGCCCCTCGCGGTCCTCGTCCGCGCCGTCGGCGCCGACGTGCAGTGATCCCCTTTCGCGCCTGATTCCCTCGTTTAGGAGCACCCACGACATGGAGCTGCGTTCGAACGCCCCCACGGGCCCGATCGAGAAGCGCTGGGATCAACACCGCTTCGACATGAAGCTGGTGAACCCCGCGAACAAGCGGAAGTTCGAGGTCATCATGGTCGGCACCGGCCTCGCGGGTGCCGCCGGCGCCGCGTCGCTCGCCGACCTCGGTTACAACGTCAAGGCGTTCTGCTACCAGGACTCGCCGCGGCGGGCGCACTCGATCGCCGCCCAGGGCGGGATCAACGGCGCGAAGAACTACCAGGGCGACGGGGACAGCATCCACCGGCTCTTCTACGACACGGTGAAGGGCGGAGACTTCCGCGCCCGCGAGTCGAACGTCTACCGGCTCGCCCAGGTGAGCGTCGACATCATCGACCAGTGCGTCGCGCTCGGCGTGCCCTTCGCGCGCGAGTACGGCGGGTTGCTGGCGAACCGGAGCTTCGGCGGTGCCCAGGTCTCGCGCACCTTCTACGCGCGCGGCCAGACCGGCCAGCAGCTGCTGCTCGGCGCGTACTCCGCGCTCGAGCGCACCATCGCCGGCGGCAAGGTGAAGATGAACACCCGCTGCGAGATGGTCGACGTGATCGTCTCCGAGGGCCGCGCGGTCGGCATCGTGACCCGCGACCTCGTCACCGGGAAGATCGAGTCGCACCTGGCCGACGCGGTGGTGCTCGCGACCGGCGGGTACGGCAACGTCTTCTACCTCTCGACGAACGCCAAGGGCTGCAACGCCACGGCCGCGTGGCGCGCGCACAAGCGCGGCGCGCTCTTCGCGAATCCGTGCTTCACGCAGATCCACCCCACCTGCATCCCGCAGGGAGGCGACTACCAGAGCAAGCTCACGCTGATGAGCGAGTCGCTCCGGAACGACGGTCGCGTGTGGGTGCCCCGCAAGCACGACGACGTCACCAAGGATCCGCGCACGCTCTCCGAGAAGGATCGCTACTACTACCTCGAGGAGAAGTACCCGGCCTTCGGCAACCTGATGCCCCGCGACATCGCGTCGCGGCAGGCGAAGTTCGTCTGCGACGAGGGCCTCGGCGTGGGCCCCGAGATCAACGGCGTTCGACGCGGCGTCTACCTCGACTTCGCCGACGCGATCAAGCGCGACGGCAAGCAGACCATCGCCGAGAAGTACGGCAACCTGTTCGAGATGTACGAGCGCATCACCGGCGAGGACCCGTACCAGGTCCCAATGCGCATCTACCCCGCGATCCACTACACGATGGGCGGGCTCTGGGTCGACTACAACCTCATGAGCACCATCGACGGCCTCTTCGTCGGTGGCGAGGCGAACTTCAGCGATCACGGCGCCAACCGTCTCGGCGCGAGCGCGCTGATGCAGGGGCTGGCCGACGGCTATTTCGTGCTGCCGTACACGGTCGGCAACTACCTGGCCACCAAGGGCAAGTCCAAGGTCACGGAGTCCGACGCCATCGTGAAGCAGACGGTGGACGAGACGAAGGCGCGCTTCCAGCGCCTCATCGACGTCGGCCAGAAGGGTCATCAGACCGTCGACAGCTTCCACCGGAAGCTCGGCACGTACATCTGGGACCACTGCGGCATGGAGCGAAAGGCCGACGGCCTGAAGAAGGCGCTCGCGGAGATCCCGAAGCTCCGCGAGGAATTCCACGCGGACGTCAAGATCACCGGCAGCGGCGAGGGGCTCAACCGCGAGCTCGAGAAGGCGCAGCGGGTGGCCGACTTCTTCGAACTCGGCGAGCTGATGTGCCGCGATGCGCTCGAGCGCGACGAGAGCGCCGGCTGCCACTTCCGCACGGAGCATCAGACGAACGGCGAGTGCGTGCGCGACGACGAGCGCTATGCGCACGTCGCCGCCTGGGAGTGGAAGGGCAAGGACGTCGCGGCCCGCGAGGGCAACCAGGTGCGGCACGTGGAGCCGCTCTCCTTCGAGTACGTGAAGCTGACCCAGCGCAGCTACAAGTGACGGTGGCCTTCGGCATCGTCCGAGAGCGAGCGACCCTACGCACGAGCGGAGCACGAACGTGAACGAGAACATCGACCTGAAGCTTCACGTGTGGCGACAGAACGGGCCGAGCGACGGCGGCCGCTTCGAGGACTACACGGGCTATGCGAAGAACATCAGCACGCACGCGTCGTTCCTGGAGTTCCTCGACGTCGTCAACGATCGCCTGATCCTCGACGGCAAGGAGGCCATCGCCTTCGACCACGACTGCCGCGAAGGCATCTGCGGGTCCTGCGGCGTCGTGATCAACGGGCAGCCGCACGGTCCGCAGCGGGCGACGACCACCTGCCAGCTGCACATGCGCAAGTTCCAGACCGGCGCGGAGATTTGGGTCGAGCCCTTCCGGGCGCGCGCGTTCCCGGTCGTCAAGGACCTCGCGGTCGACCGGAGCGGCTTCGACCGCATCGTCCAGGCCGGCGGCTTCATCACCGCCCGCGCCGGGAGCGCCCCCGACGCCAACGAGATCCCGGTCCCCAAGACCGTGGCCGACAAGTCGATGGACGCCGCCGCGTGCATCGGGTGCGGCGCCTGCGTGGCCGCGTGCCCGAACGCCTCGGCGAGCCTCTTCACCAGCGCCAAGGTCGCCCACCTCGGCCTCTTGCCGCAGGGCCAGGCCGAGCGGATGAAGCGGGCGATCTCGATGGTCGGCCAGCACGAGAAGGAAGGCTTCGGCGCGTGCTCGAACCACTACGAGTGCGAGGCCGCGTGCCCCAAGCAGGTCAGCGTGGAGTTCATCGCCCGGATGAACCGCGACCACCTCAAGGCGCAGCTCACGTACGTCGAGAGCGCCGGCAAGGACGGCGGCGCGGGCTGAGCACCGCTGCCCGCGTTCTGACCCCGGCCGCGCGGTCCGGAGATCGTCGAAGCCCCGGATGCCCCGTGCGTTCGGGGCTTTTTCGATCCTTGTACGGGCGTGCTGTAAGCTCGGCCCTCCACCCGTCGAGGCCCGCCATGCGTCCGCATCGCTTCTTCATCTCGCTTGTCCTTCTCCCACTGCTCGCCACCGGTTGCGGCGTCCGCACCGGGCTCGAGACGTCCGTCGGTGATGCTGCACGGCCCCCTTCGGTCGATGGCGGCCGGCCCGACGCTGCGCGGCCCGACGCCGCGCGACCGGACGCAGGGCCCACCGCGTGCCGGAGCGACCTCGACTGCCAGGACGGACTCGACTGCAACGGGCGGGAGTTCTGCGACGCGGGCCGCTGCGCGCCCGGGCTGGTGGCGGAGTGCTTCGATGGGATCGACTGCACCGTCGACGAGTGTCTCGAGGGCATCGGCTGCCAGAGCCGACCGAGCCCCGACGCGTGCGGCCCCGGGGGCGTGTGCGATCCCAGCGTTGGTTGCGTGATGGGCGGACCGACCCCCTGCGGGAGCGACGCCGAATGCGACGACGGCCTCTTCTGCAACGGAAACGAGTCGTGCATCGAAGGGCGCTGCCTCTCGACGGGCGGCATCGACTGCCCCTCGGACCCCTTCGACTGCACCGTCGAGAGATGCTCCGAGGCCACGCGCGGCTGCGTCTCCTCGCTCGACTCGACCCTCTGCCCGCCGGGGCAACTCTGCAACGGGTTCGTCGGATGCCGGGTCGTGCCGTGCGGTTCGAACGCCGAGTGCGACGACCTCGATGCGTGCAACGGGCAGGAGCGCTGCCGCATGGGGACCTGCGTGCCCGGAGCCCCGGTCGACTGCGGCGTGTCGTCGTGCGGGCGCTCCGAGTGTATCGAGCCCACCGGGGAGTGCGTCTTCACCGCGGGCACCCGCGAGCTCTGCGCCAACGGCATCGACGACGACTGCAACGGCGTCCCCGACTGCGCCGACCCGGCCTGCGTCGCCGACCCCGCGTGCGGCGGCGGGTGCGTGCCCACCGCCCCCGTGGAGGTCGACTGCCGCAACGGCGTGGACGACGACTGCAACGGGCTGCCCGACTGCGCCGATCCCCGCTGCGGCATGGACCCCATCTGCGGCGGCGGGTGCGTGCCCATCGCGCCCGTGGAGGTCGACTGCCGCAACGGCCTGGACGACGACTGCAACGGGCTGCCCGACTGCACCGATCCCCGCTGCGGCATGGACCCGGCGTGCACGGGCGGGTGCACCCCGACGGGGCGAATCGAGTTCGACTGCGGCAACGGGGTCGACGAGGACTGCAATGGCCTGACCGACTGCGCCGACGCGCCGTGCGGGCGCGATCCGCGGTGCTGCATGCGAACGTCGCGCACCGAGGTGAACTGCTCGGACGGACGTGACGACGATTGCAACGGCGCCTCCGATTGCGCCGACATGGCGTGCGCCGGAACCCCCGCGTGCAGCACCCCGACGCGCGGCGAGATCGGCATCGCCGCGTGCACGAACGGGCGCGACGACGACGGCGACGGACGGACGGACTGCCGTGACTCGGACTGCTCGCCCTTCGGCCCGATGGGCGAATGCTGCAACGGTCGAGACGACGACGGCGACGGGCAGACGGACATCTTCACGTGCCGCTGCTTCGACAACTCGACGTGCGCCGGCGTCGGCGACCTGGACCAGGTCTGCTGGACGACCTCGTTCAGCATCTGCGCGCCGCGCTGCAACTTCTACGGCGGCGATGCGTTCTGCAGGATGTACCTGCCCGACACGCCGCGCTGCAATGCCAGCACCGGCGAGTGCTTGCGCTGAGCGCGCGCACCCCGACGAGGGGCGCGGTTCGCGACCGAACGACATGCAAGAGGCCGCGCCGTCCAGCCAGGACGGGCGGCCTCTCGTATGGGGTGCCTTCACAGCGCGCCCGGGGCGCGGATCAGTCGAGGATGCGCACCATGCCCTCACGGACGAGGCGCTTGATCAGCACGAGCTTGCCCGCGTCGTCGAGGTCCCCGGGGAGGTCCTCGATCACGAAGTCGGAGTTCTCGAGGGCGAAGCGCGCCGGCTCGGCGGCGTGCTCCGGGAGGCGCATCTCCGAGCCGTAACAGGACACGACGTACTGGTCCTCGTGCATGCGCCATCGGTAGACGAGGTTCGGTCGCGCGCCCGCGCGGTCCTTGGCGCCGAGGGTCGAGAGCCGCAGCACCTGGGCCATCTGTCCGTCGAGCAGCGCATGGCGCGTCGAGACCAGGTCGTCGGCGAAGTGATCGAGCGCGGCATCGACGTCGGCCCGCTCGCCGAGGGTGCGCATGAGCGACGCGAAGTAGGCACGCGCCTCCGTCCGGTCGAACTCGGTCCGCGCGTATCCGACCGGCAGACTGCGCCGGAACGCGGGGTCTCCGAGGGCGACCTTCGCGACCGCCTCGAGCAGCACCTCGGTCCAGGTGTTCGTCAGCGCCCCGAGGGTGATGTGCAGCGTCTCGCCCTCGCGGGTCTGCGCGTCGTGCATGACGCCGCGCGGGACGTAGAGCATGTCGCCGGGGTGGAGGTCGAACTCCTCGGTGACGTCGCCCTTCGGCGTCTCGTTCCGTCGGAAGGGCTGCCCCTTGAACGGCAGCTCCACCGGCGTGTTGTACAGGATCCAGTGCTTGGTCCCGTGCAGTTGCAGGATGAAGACGTCGTGCGAGTCGTAGTGCGTCGGGAAGCCCTGGGCCTTCGCCGGGGAGCAGTAGATGTTGCACTGGAAGCGCGAGCTGATCTCGCGCTCCAGCGAGCGGCAGAGGGCGGCGAGCGGCGGGATGAAGTGCTCGAGCGCGTTGAAGACGATGGTCCCGCCGTCCGCGAACTGCTGGTAGATGCGGCCGACGTCGATCTGCCCGTTCGCGTGCGTGTACTCCTCGGGTCCGACCTGACGCGCGGCATTGGCGATGAAGCACTCCGGGTGCATCAGCCGCTGCGTCGAGATGACCCGGTCGAACTCGGCCAGGGAGAGGAGCTCCGCGTAGTGCTCGCGCTGCTCGCGGCGGATCAGCAGGGGCTTCTGCTCCCAGTGATCCCGGAAGAAATCCTCCGGGGTGAACGGGGCGATCAGCTTGCGGAACTCGTAGGTGTGGGTGGCCATGCGCGGCGGATGATCCTCCCTCCGGCGCGCCGGCACAACGCCGACGCGTGAGAACGCTCTTCGGTGACCCAACGGCACCTTGCGCTCGATCCCACGAAGGTGGTTCGCTTGCAGGAGATGCACACCCGCGCTCCCCGCTCCCTCCGCGCGCACGAGATCGAATCGTCGAGGACGGGCCGACGCTCCGCGCTCGCCGCGCTCGGCGGTGCCATCGGCCTCTCGACCCTCGGCGTCCTCGGCGCGCCGGGATCCGCAGCCGCGAAGGCCACCGACTCGGACCCGAACGACGGCGAGGGCCACGGCCGCACCGGCGTCACCGACCGCGACGCCGGCGAGGGCTCCGACGGGGCGGGCCGCGGCGTCTGCCCCGCCCGGGGCTGGAGCGACAGCGATCCCTCCGATGGGGCCGGCCGCGGGCGCGGGCCCTGCCGCTGACCGGCCGAGCGATCCTCGCCAGGACCGGTCCACGCCGCACAGAGCTCACGAGTGCGGTGCGCGGCGGGCCCGGATGGCCCTCCATCCGACGACCAGGAGCACGGCCAGGCCCACGACGAGCACGACGCCCCCGTACAGCTGCGTCGCCGTCTGCAGCTGCCGCCAGCCGCTGCCGAGGCCGAACCCCACCCCGAGCAGCAGCGCGTTCCACACGCATGCCGACACCGCGCCCCACAGCGCGACCTGCGGCCAGGGCAACCGGGCCAGCCCCGCCGCGACGAAGAAGAGCGACCGCAACGCCGGCACGAAGCGGTTCAACGTCAGATAAACCGCCCCGCGGGCCGCGTAGCGGGCCGTCAGCACCGCGAGCGCCGCGTCGATCCTCGGTCCTCTCAAGAACGCGGGGCGGCGGCGTCCATCCGCCATCGCGCGTCCGAACGCATAGGCCACGAGTCCGCCGAGCACCGCGCCCACATCCAGCGCCAGGTACACCCCGAGCGGACTCCACCCCGAGGACGCGGCCAGGAAGATCCCCAGCAGCGCGACCGTGTCCCCCGGCAGCGGCGGCACGACGTACTCCGCGAAGGACGAGATCGCGAGCACCGCGTAGCCCGCGGGCCCTTCGTGGGCCGCGAGCCAGAGCCTCAAGACCTCGCTCCAATCGCCCATCGCCCACGCCCTTCGCCGCGCCGCAGCCCGCCGGGGCCCCGGCGGCGTCCCCCGGTGGGCTCGACCCTCGCCTTAGGAGCGAACGGAGGCCCGCGCAATGAGCGCCGCCTTCGGGCAGGATGGCCCGCATGGACCGCGCGGCTTCCGGTGCCTGGCTTCGGCCGCCTCCCCTCGCGGAGGGGGCGCACGTGCGCGTGATCGGCCCCTCGTCACCATTCGACGTCCCCGCGTTCGAGCAGGGCATCGCGTGGCTGCGGCGCCGGTACCGCGTGACGTATTCGCCCTCGATCACCGACCGGCACCGCTACCTCGCCGGCGACGACGCGCGGCGCCGGTCGGAGCTCGAGCAGGCCCTCGACGAGCCGGGGATCGATGCGGTCGTCGCCGCCCGGGGCGGGTACGGGGCGATGCGCATCCTCGCCGGCATCGCGCCTGGCCGCGTCGCGGCGAAGCCCCGATGGCTCGTCGGCTTCAGCGATCTGACGGCCGTGCACGCCCTCTGGGCCCGCGCCCGCGTGGCCTCGGTGCACGGCGCGATGGTCGCGTCGCTCGGAGGCGCCGACGACACGGCCCGCGCGGCGTGGGTTCACCTGCTCGAGGGAGGCCTGCCGGAGCCCCTCGAGGGGCTGACCGCGATCGCCCCGGGCGCGGCCGAAGGGGTGCTGCTCGGAGGAAACCTCGCGCTCCTCTCGGCCATGACGGGCACCCCCCTCGCCCCGCCCCTCGACGGGGCCATCCTGTTCCTGGAAGACGTCGGGGAGGCCCCGTACCGGATCGACCGGATGCTGACGCAGCTCGCGCTCTCCGGGGCCCTCACCCGGGTCGCCGGCATCGCGCTCGGAAGTTTTCATCGGTGCCCTCCCGGTCCCGACGGCGCCTGCGTCGAGGACGTGCTGCGCGAGAACCTCGGCGGGCTCGGGATCCCGGTGGTGTCGGGCGTGCCGGCCGGGCATCACGAAGGCGCCCTGCCGATGCTGCTGGGCGTGCGTGTCCGCCTGGATGCAGGTCGCCGGGCTGTGACCTTCCTCCATGAGCCGGTGGCGGCGCGGCCCGACCCTGCGTAAGGTTCGCCCCGGCCTTCGACGGCCAGGAGCGTCCGGTTCGGGAACCGGGTCGATGCGCTCCCCTCAGCGTCCTCGAACACGAGCTTTCCGGCACGCACCCGAGCGTGCCTTTTCACGAGGTGCGGTCGCCATGGGTCAGGACTTCTCGCTCGCGCAGTACGACATCACCGTCCAGCAGATCGTGCGCAACGCGCCCCCCGCGCAGCTGTACGAGCACGCGCTCCGCAACGAGGCGGGCTCGGCGATCTCCTCGACCGGCGCGCTGATCGCGATGTCGGGAGAGAAGACCGGGCGCAGCCCCAAGGACAAGCGCATCGTCGACGAGCCGAGCTCCCACGACAACGTCTGGTGGGGCGACGTGAACATCAAGCTCGCCGAGCACGTGTTCATGGTCAACCGCGAGCGCGCGATCGACTACCTCAACACGCGCGAGCAGCTCTTCGTCGTCGACGGCTACGCCGGGTGGGACGAGCGGTACCGCCTCAAGATCCGGATCATCTGCTCGCGCGCGTACCACGCGCTCTTCATGCACAACATGCTCATCCGCCCGACGGCGGCGGAGCTCGCGGACTTCGGGCAGCCCGACTACGTCATCATGAACGCCGGCGCGTTCTCGGCGAACCGCTACACGAGCGGCATGACGAGCAAGACGAGCGTCGCGCTCAACTTCGCCCGCAAGGAGTTCGTCATCCTCGGCACCGAGTACGCCGGCGAGATGAAGAAGGGGGTGTTCACCATCCTCAACTACCTGATGCCGCTGCGCGGCCAGCTCTCGATGCATTGCTCGGCGAACGAGGACCACGCCGGCAACGTGTCGATCTTCTTCGGCCTCAGCGGCACCGGCAAGACCACGCTGTCGGCCGACCCCAACCGCCGCCTCATCGGCGACGACGAGCACGTCTGGACCGACCGCGGCGTCTTCAACATCGAAGGCGGCTGCTACGCGAAGGCCATCAACCTGAGCGCCGAGCAGGAGCCGGACATCTACCGCGCCATCCGCTTCGGCAGCGTGCTCGAGAACGTCCACTACGACAGCTCGACCCGGAAGGTGGACTACACGAACATCTCGATCACCGAGAACACGCGCTGCGCGTATCCGATCGAGTACATCGACAACGCGAAGCTGCCCTGCACCGGCACGCACCCGACGAACGTCATCATGCTCACGGCCGACGCGTTCGGCGTGCTGCCCCCGGTGGCGAAGCTGACGCCCGAGCAGGCGATGTACCACTTCATCAGCGGGTACACGGCGAAGGTCGCGGGCACCGAGGTCGGCGTGAAGGAGCCCTCACCCACGTTCAGCGCGTGCTTCGGCGGTCCCTTCCTCGTGTGGCACCCCACCAAGTACGCCGAGCTGCTCGCCGAGAAGCTCCGCGCGACGAACGCTCCGACGTGGCTCGTCAACACCGGCTGGACCGGCGGCGGCTACGGGGTCGGTCGACGCATGTCGATCAAGCACACGCGCGCGATCATCGACGCCATCCACGACGGCTCGCTCGCGGCGACCCGCACCATCGAGGACCCGGTCTTCGGCTTCCACGTCCCGGCCGAGTGCAAGGGCGTGCCGACCGAGATCCTGACGCCCCGCAACACCTGGTCGGACGCCGCGGCGTACGACGAGACCGCGAAGAAGCTCGCGAACTTCTTCGTGCAGAACTTCAAGAAGTACGAGTCGCTCGCGAGCGACGCCGTCCGCGCCGCCGGCCCGCGGCTGTGAGTGATGGCCGGCCCGCCGGCGTGAATGATGGCCGGCCCGCCGGCGTGAACGACGACCGCCTCGGCGGCCACGGGATGGATCGGCTGCGCGGGTTGCTCCGGCCCGGCCTCGAGGCGCTCCACGCCTACGAGACGCCGGCAGCCCCCGCGGCCATCCGCCTCGATGCCAACGAGAGTCCGTGGCCCTTGCCCGCGGAGGCCCGCGCGCGGGTGCAGGCCGCGCTCGCGACGCTGCCCTTGCACCGGTATCCCGATCCACGCGCGACCGAGCTGCGCCACGCGCTCGCCGCGCACACGGGCACGTCGCCCGAGCGCCTCGTGCTCGGAGTCGGCTCGGACGAGGTCATCCAGATCCTCCAGACCGCGCTGGCCCGGCCGCGGCCCGGGCACGCGCGCGCCGTCGTGATGGTCCCGGATCCGACGTTCTCGATGTACGGGATCATCGCGCAGGGCCAGGGTCTGGACGTCGTGCGGGTGCCTCTCGACGCCCACTTCCAGCTGGACGTGGCGGCGTTCGAGCGCGCCATCGCGCTCCACCGGCCGAACCTCATCTTCCTCGCCACGCCGAACAACCCGACCGGGAACGCGTTCGACGTGGACAGCCTCACGTCGATCGTGCGGGCGGCCCCCGACGCCGTGGTCGTGCTCGACGAGGCCTACGGCGCGTTCGGAGGACGGCCCCTGGCCGCGCTCGCGGACGCGCACGACAACGTCGTGTTGCTCGGCACGCTCTCGAAGATCGGCCTCGCGTCGCTCCGCGTCGGCTGGGCCCGCGTTCCGTCGTGGCTCGCCCTCGAGCTCGAGAAGGTGCGCCTGACGTACAACCTTCCCTTGCCCTCCCAGGTCGTCGCCACCCTCGCGCTCGGCCCGCTCTGGCCGGTCTTCGCAGGCCATGTCGAGGCGATCGTCGCGGAGCGGGCACGCTTCATCGCGGCCCTCCGCGGCATCCCCGGCGTGCATCCTCTGCCGACCGACGCGAACTTCGTGCTCTGCCACGTCGGCGAGCGCGCCCCATCGCTCGCCGCGGCGCTCCACGCGGGAGGCATCCAGGTGCGTGCGTTCGGAGCAGGGCATCCGCGCCTGGCACAGCATCTGAGGTTCACGGTCGGCACCCCGGCGGAGGACGACGCGCTCCTCGGTGCCCTCGCGCGGGCATGATCACCCTCGAGCCCGTCGAGGTCGTCCTTGACTCCCACGAGCCGATGGGGTCCTGTGCATCGGCTCGGCACACCGGCACCTTGGTCGACTCCTCCATCCCGCCCATGCAACCGCTCCATCGCGCGCCTCTGAGTGATGCCTGGCTGGACTTCCTGGCGCCCCTCGCCCGCGTTCAGGACGCGATCGCCGGGCAACTCGACGCCTACCACGCGGCGTGCGCTCGCCTCGAGAGCGGCGCCGAGCCGGGTCCCATCGACGGAGTGGCCGCGCCCTGCGAGCGCGAGGCGTTCGACGTCTGTTACTACGCGGCCCGCTACGAGCCGCGGCGGGTGGCCGCGCTCGCGACCGAGGAACTCAAGGCGCTCGCCTCCGATCCGAGCGTCCGTCCATGGCGCCGGCTCTCCACAGAATTTCTGGTCGGATGTGCGCGCTACCGCAGCGACGACGCCCCGGGCGGTCTGCTCGCGCTCGATGCGTGCGAGGAGCGGATCCGTGCGCTCGGGGACCCGCATCTGCTGCTCCGCGCGGTCACCGAACTGGCGCGCTCGCTCGCAGTCGGAGGCGAGCCGTACCGGGCCGTCGTGTACCTCCACGAGGCCATCGACCTCGCGCGAAGGACCGGCGACCGGATGGCGGAGGCGCAGAACCTCATGAGCTTCGGCTTCGTCTACGGGGAGCGCGGCGAGCCCGAGCCCTACGCGCGTCTCACGCGCGAGGCGCTCACCCTCTACCTGACCCTCGACGATCCGTACGGGTTGGCGATGGCGCACTGCAACCTCGCAGGGGCGCTGTCGAAGCTCGGCTCGAGCGACGAAGCCGCGCACCACTACGGCGCGGCCCGGGCGCTCGCCGCGAAGCGCGACTTCGCGCCGATCGAGGCCCTCTGCCTCGCCGGAGAGGGCGGCATCCTGTGCGAGCGCGGCGAGCTCGAGGCGGGCAGCGCGCTCTACGAGCAGAGCAACCGGATCTTCGAGCGTCTCGGCAACCGCTTTCAGATCACGCGGCACCTGCACCTGCTCGGTGAGTACCATCTCCGCGCCGGCCAGTTCGAGGCGGCCCGCCGACACCTCGTGCAGGCGGTCGAGAGCGGACGGACCGGCGCGTTCCGGGCCACGCTCCTGCAGAGCCTCGACCTCCTCGCGACCGCGGCCGAAGCCCTCGGGGACCACCCCCTCGCGGTGCGCTGCCTGCGCGAGCGCAGCACCGAGCAGCAGCGGGTCTTCGACACCCTGCTCGACGGGCGGATCCACGCGGTCGAGGAGCGGCACAAGGCGGAGTCCGCCCGTCAGGAGGCGGAGTTCGAGCGACGCAAGGCCGAGGAGCTCCGCCGCGTGAACGCCGACCTCCGCGTGGCGCTCGACCGGCAGCGGGATCTGCAAGATGAGCTCGTCCGCCTCTCGTACAGCGATCCGCTGACGCGGCTCTCGAACCGCCGTCACCTGCGCGAGCTCCTCGATCACGAGATGGCCAGGACGGTCCGGCGCTTCCGGCCCCTGTCGATCCTCCTCGTGGACGTGGACCACTTCAAATCGGTCAACGACCTGCACGGACACGAGGTGGGCGACCAGGTGCTCGTCGAGCTCGCCAGCCGCCTGCGGACCGCGGTGCGCGTGGCGGACGCGGTGGGCCGCTGGGGAGGCGAGGAGTTCTGCGTCGTGCTCTTCGAGACCGACGCCGTGGGCGCGATGGTTCCGGCGGAGAACCTCCGGGCGAGGATCGCTGGAACCCCCTTCCATACGCGCGCGGGCGAGATTCGCATCACGGTGAGCGTCGGCGTCGCCACGTTGCAGCCCGACGTCCTCGAGGCCGACGACGTGCTGCGCCGCGCCGATCGCGCGCTCTACGACGCCAAGCGCGCAGGACGCGACCGGGTCGTCCTCGCCGCCGGGTGAGCGGACCCGATCGGACGACGAGGACGAGTCCCGATCGGACAGGTCGGACCGCCTCTCACACGGGGTCATTCTCGGGGTACCCTCGGCGCGATGCATCGTCTGCCCGGAAGCCGCGTGGCGCTCCGCAACCGTCCGCCGTCCGAGGCGACCAGGCGACGGTTCGCGTGGATGGTCGTGGCGACCCTGCTCGCCGTGTTCCCCGTGCACGCGGCGGCGCAGCCAGCCTCGCCCGCGTCGATGGAGACGTCCGACGGGCCCTACGCTTCGCAGCTGATGCTCGGCGTCGGCCTTCCGCTCTCGGCCTCGCTCGACGACGCGCTCGGTGCCCTCCGCTTCGGCCCCTCGATCGCCGAGTTTCTCGGGGACGCCACGTTCCTCGCGCAGGCGCACCCGGTGCTGCACCTCGGCGGGCGCCTCGGCGGCCGGGGCCGCGCATGGAGCGCGTTCGATGGACGCTTGGCGGTGGCGGGTGGACTCGACGCGATGCTCGTCGCGCACGTGCGCGCCTCGGTCGGGCGCGTGCTCGATCTCGGCCTCTCCGTGGGCCTCGGCCTCGGGCTCGCCACGTTCGGCCTCCGCGACGCGACGGTGTGGGCCCCGACGCCCCGGGCGCATGGCGGCGTGATCGTCGGGTTCCGCGTCGGCGCCGGGGTCCGCTTGCTGTGCAGGCTCGCATGGGACTGGTTCTCCGCGTACGACCTCGATGCGCTCGGCAGCGACCTCGACCTCGGCGGGCCCTCGGCCAGCCTCGGACTGGAGGCGCGGGGATGAGGGCCGCCCTGCCCGCCTTCGCGGTCGTCCTCGTCGCCTGTGGCGGCATGCCCGACGATTCGACGCGCCTCTACCACGAGGGGTTCGAGTCCCTCTGCGACGACGTCCCGTGCGGCTGGGAACAAGGCGCCGGGCCCGACGACGGCGCCGTGTGGATCGAGACGCTCCCCGGCGAGCACGCCGTCTCGCTGCAGGGACCCGACGCCATCGTCCTCGGGCCGCGGGGGTTCGAGACGCCCTCGCCTATGGCCCTCAGCACGATGGAGCTGCGCGTCGCCGCGCGCTGCGATCCGGGCGCCTCGATCGAGGTCCGCGTGTGGTTCGTCGTCGTGCCGCCCGATGGCCCTGTGCCGGGCGAGGCGCTCACGGCGAGCGCCGGCGTCAGCGTCGGCGCAGCCCCGACCTGGTCCGGTGCGCCTGCGACCCTGCCGTTCACCCTGGAGGGCGCGGCCGGGCCCATCTTCGACGCGACCCGTCGCATCGAGCGGATCGCGCTCCGCGTCGAAGGGCGCGGGCGCTGCGAGGTGGCCGACCTGTCGGTCCACGCGTTCCCGACGAGCGGCTTCTTCACGGACTGAACGACGCCGCGCGCGCAGACGGCCGCGACGTCGATGGGACGGACGCGCCCACCAATCGCAGGGAACGAACGGGCACGCAAAGCGGACGGAGTGAAGCGAACCGCGACGTCGACGGAATGGACGGGCCCGCGCACGCCGGAAGCGTCGCGGGCCCATCGAGTCGGAGCCTGCCGGCCCGCTCACTCGTGAATCGAACCGGAGCGCGCGCGGAGGTACGTCGGGATCTCGAGGATGGCCTCGTCCGCGAGCGCGGTGGGCACGAACGAACGCGACCCCGGGAGCCGGAAGTCGGGGAGGCTCTGCTGCGTATCCCGGGGCGGGAGGACGCTGCGGCTCTTCTGCGCACGGATCTCGACCTGGCTCTGCCGCGGGGCCGCGGCCGGGGCCGTGGCTGCACGCGCCGCCGCCGCGGGCAAGGACGTCGGGCGCAGGGCATTCATCGTGAGCGGAGCCGGCCGCGCGCCACGGCCCGGCGAGGTCGTCGAGACGATCTCCTGCATCTTGCCGGGCTCGATGCCGAAGCCCGTCGCGATCGCCGTGACCTTGACCACGTCGCCCATGTCGGGGTCCGTGAGCAGACCGAAGATGATGTTCGCGTCCTCGTGGGCCGCCTCGCGCACGAGGCTGGCCGCCTCGTTGATCTCGCGGAGCCGCACGTCCGGACCGGCCGTGAAGTTCAGGAGCACGCCCATCGCACCGTCGATCGAGATGTCGTCGAGGAGCGGCGAGTTGATCGCCATCTCGACGGCGTCGAGCGCGCGGCGCTCACCACGGCCGTACCCGGTGCCCATCAAGGCCCGGCCCTGACCGCTCATCGTCGTCTTCACGTCGGCGAAGTCGACGTTGATGACGCCGCTCTGCGTGATGAGGTCGGAGATCCCACGCACGGCCTGCACCAGGACGTCATCGGCGCGGCGGAACGAGTCGAGGATCGAGAGATCGTCGTCGAGGCTGCAGAGCTTCTGGTTGGGGATCGTGATGATCGTGTCGACGTGCGCCGAGAGCTCGCCGATGCCGGCCTCGGCATTGCGCATGCGGCGCTTGCCCTCGAACTCGAACGGACGCGTGACGACCGCGACCGTGAGGATCCCGAGGTCCCGCGCGATCTGCGCGATGATCGGCGCGGCGCCCGTGCCGGTCCCGCCGCCCATGCCGGCGGTGACGAAGACCATGTCCGCGCCCGAGAGCGCCTCCTGGATGCGCTCCATCTCCTCGAGCGCCGCTTTCTTGCCCACGTCCGGGTTCGCCCCGGCCCCGAGGCCGCGCGTGAGCGCCGGACCGAGCTGGAGCTTCGTCGGGGCGAGGTTCGCCTGCAGCGCCTGGGTGTCCGTGTTGGCCGCGATGAACTCGACCCCCTCGAGTCCGTTCTGGATCATCGTCTGGAGCGCATTGCCGCCGCCGCCGCCGACCCCGACGACCTTGATCCGAGCCTGCATCTCCGTCTCATCCGCGAACTCGATGTGAAACCCCATGTCGCCTCCCACTGGTTCGGAGAGCTCGCCCGCTCCCCATCGCTCTCGCGCCCCCCGCGGCTCGCCCGCCCCGAAGTTCGCCATCCTCATGAGTCCCCGGCCGCCATGGCCCGGGACGATCGTCTTCAGAACACTTCCCGGAACCACTGCCCGACGCGCTGGCCCCAGCCTCCGCTCGCCTGGACGGCGGCGGGCTTCTCGTGGCTCACGCGCGGCGCGGTGCGCAGCTTCTCGGCGCCGTACTTCACCAGGCCGACGGCGGTCGCGTACGCGGGGCTCTTCACGACGTCCATCAGGCCGCCGACGCCCATCGGCGCGCCGCGGCGGACCGGGAGACCGAGGATCTGCTCGGCGAGCTCGGGCATGCCGTCCAGCTGGGTCGTGCCGCCGGTGATGACGACGCCGGCCCCGAGCAGGTCCCGGAAATTGCCCTGCCCGATGGTGTGGGCCACGGCCTGGAAGAGCTCCTCGACGCGCGGCTCGATGATCTCGCAGAGGTGCTGCCGGAGCATGACCCGGGGCGCCCGCCCGCCGACGCTCGGCACCTCCACGGTCGCTTCGGGATCGACCATCATCGGGCTCGCGCAGCCGTACTTGATCTTCACGCGCTCGGCCTCGGCCACCGGCGTGCGGAGGCACGTGGCGACGTCCGAGGTGAAGTTCGTGCCGCCGATCGCGATGACGCTCGTGTGCACCACCGCGCCGTTGACGTACACGATGAGGTCCGTCGTGCCGCCGCCGATGTCCACCAGCGCGACGCCGAGCTCCTTCTCGTCCTCCTGCAGTACCGCGTAGGCGCTCGCGAGCGGCTCGAGCACGACCTCGGTGACGTGGATGTCACAGCGCTCCGCGCACTTGATGATGTTCTGGACCGGCGTGATCCCCGCCGTGACCAGGTGAACGTGGGCCTGCAGCCGCACGCCGTTCATCCCGATCGGCTCCTTGATGCAGTCCTGATTGTCGACGACGTACTCCTGCGGGAGCACGTGGATGACCTGCCGGTCGCTCTCGAGCGGCACCGCGCGCGCCTGATCGAGCACGCGCGCGACGTCGGCCGCCGACACCTCGCGGTTCTGGATCGCAGCCACCCCGTCGCGGTTCATCCCGCGGACGTGCGAGCCCGCGATGCCGGCGTACACGGTGCCGATCTCGACCCCCGCCATCGTCTCGGCTTGCTCGATCGCCGCACGGATCGCCTGGACCGTCGACTCGATGTTGACCACCACGCCGCGGCGCAGCCCGTGCGAGGGAACCGACCCGACACCGATGATGTCGATGCCGTCGTCGTTCACCTCCGCGACGATCGCACAGACCTTGGTCGTGCCGAGGTCGAGCGCCGCGATGATCTCCGGCTCCGTGCTGTTCGATGTGCCGTTCGAGGTGGCCATGTGAGCTCCGATGTCCGTCGTCTACACAAGGCCGCGCGCCGGGTAAAAAAAACTGCACGGCCCGAGCGCCGGAGGCGCTGCAAGGCCCGAGCGCCGGAGGCGCTGCAAGGCCCGAGCGCCGGAGGCGCTGCGAGGCCCGAGCGCCGGAGGCGCTGCAAGGCCCGAGCGCCGGAAGCGCAGCGCGGCGGCTCAGCGCACGCGCACCGTGACGCGATCGGGTCGACGGACGTTGTCGAGGTACACGTACGCGGGCCGCGCGTGTCGCCGGCCGAGCTCGTCCAGCACGCGCCGCAGCCTGGCGAGCTTGTCGCGGTACGGTCCGGCACCGAGGCGCACCTCGGTCGCGTCGTCGCCGATCCTGAGCGTGAGCGCGTCGTCGGACTCCACGTGGATCTCGGAGAGCGGTTCGCGCCTCAGCAACCCCGCGCCGCGCCACTCCGCGAGGATGGCGACCGCGGCGAGAAGGATGCGGGTCCGGTACGCGCGGTCGGAGGTCAGCCGCACGCGCTCCAGGCCGGTGATGACGGGCAGGTCCACCGGGTCGCCCGGCTCGACGGGCTTGAACACCACGCCGTCGTCCGCGACGAGCCACGCGCCCTCGAGCGCCAGGACGGCGACGGGCACGCGCTCGCGGATGCGCAAGGACCACGTGCCCGGCAGGCGCCTCCGCACTCCGCCTCGGCGACCCACGGGCTCTGCAGGAGCGCCCGGCGCGCGTCGTCCGGCGCTTTCTCGAACACGTTGCGCCCGAGCGCGAGACCGGCGAGGGCCGCCACTTCGGCCTCCCCGAGGCGCGCCTCTCCCTCGACCTCGATCGCCGTCGTCGCGAAGGCCGCCGACGTGCGCACGTGCCTCTCGAGCACGCGGAAGAGCGCGACCGAGGCCGCGATCGCGCCGATGACCGCCGCGGCCCGGCCGGCCCACACCGCCGCCCGGCGAAGCCTCTCGAGGGTCGCGTCGAAGCGGCCTCGGACCTCGGCGAACCAGACGCGAAGCCGCCCCCGGCGACCGAGCCTCGGCGGCGCCTCGGTGGAAGCCCCCGGCTTGGGGATGACCCGCCGGTTGCGGGGCGAAGGCGAGGACCCACGCGCCCCGACCTCGAGCTCCGCACGCCGTCCGGTGGCCCGCACCACGACGCTCATCCGGCGTCCCCGGAGGTCGCGCCTCCGCGGCCGGCGAGCTCCTCACGAGAGGCGGCGAGCGCCTCGAGCAGATCCGGGCCGACCCGCGTGATGTCCCCCGCCCCGAGCGTCAGCACGACATCGCCGGGCTGCACGCGCGCCCGGAGGGCCCGCGCCACCTCGCTCCGCGGACCGACCCACGCGACGTCGCGGTGGCCATGCGCGCGCACCGCCCGGGCCAGGTGCTCGCTCGTCGCGCCCTCGATCGGCGCCTCGCCGGCGGCGTACACGTCCGCCAGCAGGAGCACGTCGGCGCGGTTGAAGGCGCGCGTGAGCTCGTCGAAGCAGTGGTGCGTGCGGCTGTACCGGTGCGGCTGGAACGCGACGACGAGTCGACGGCCGTAGGCCCGCTGCGCGGCCTCGAGCGTCGCCATGACCTCGGCCGGATGGTGACCGTAGTCGTCGACGACCGTGATTCCGTCGGGCGTCTCGCCGACGATCGTGAAGCGCCGCTGCACGCCGCCGAAGCCTGCGAGCGCCGCGCGGATGGTCGCATCGGGCACGTCGAGCTCGTCGGCCAGCGCGATCACGGCGAGCGCGTTGAGGACGTTGTGGATGCCGGGCATCCGCACGCTGTACTCGCCGGCGCTCTTGCCACGGCGCACCAGCTCGAAGTGGGACGAGAGCCCCTCGACGCGCGGGTTCCGCGCGCGGTAGTCGGCCTGCGCCGCGAGCCCGTAGGTCGCGACGCGCTTCTCGATCCGCGGCAGGATGTCCTGCACGTGCGGGTGGTCGAGGCACGCGACGACCAGGCCGTAGAACGGCACACGGTTGGCGAACTCGGCGAACGCGTCCTTGACCTTCTCGTGGGTGCCGTAATGGTCGAGGTGCTCGGCGTCGATGTTCGTGATGACGGCGAGCATGGGCGTCAGGTGCAGGAACGATCCGTCGGACTCGTCCGCCTCCGCGACCAGGAGGTCGCCCGTCCCGCGGGCCGCGTTCGAGCCGAGGGCGTTGAGCTTTCCGCCGATGACGACGGTGGGGTCGAGCCCGGCCTCGCGGAGCACGGTCGCGACGAGCGAGGTCGTCGTCGTCTTTCCGTGGGAGCCGGCGATCGCGATGCCGTCCTTCAGCCGCATCAGCTCGGCGAGCATCTCGGCGCGGGGGATCACCGGGATCGCGTGGGCCCGCGCGTGCGCGAGCTCGGGGTTGTCGCGCGCCACCGCCGACGAGAACACGACGACGTCGGCGGCCCCGACGTTCTCGGCACGGTGGCCGAGCGCGATGCGGGCCCCGTGCTCCTCGAGCCGGCGCGTGGCGTCGCCGGCGCGCGCGTCCGAGCCCGACACGGCGAAGCCGCTGGCGAGCAGCACCTCGGCGATGCCGCTCATGCCGATGCCACCGATACCGACGAAATGAATGGTCCGAACACGACCGCGGAACATGATCCCCGGCCGTTACCACGAAGCGGCCACGCACACGCAATTCGCGGCATGCCCCCGACGCGGGCACGCGCCCCGAGGCGCAGCCGGGTCGACCCCCGGCGCCCGGCGGGACGACCCCGTTCCGCTCAGAACATCGCCGTCGCGTTCACCGCCACGTCGACCTGGGTCACGCTCTCCATGCGGAAGCGCTGACCGGGGAGGTCGATCACGGGGCGGTGGTGCGGGTTGATGATCCCGCTGCGGCAGGTGCCGACGAGACGGTCGTCCCCACCGGTGCCGCTGACGTTCGGATTGCAGGCATCGGCCTGCGTGATGTCGTAGGACGGCGAGTGGAAGAAGGCCGTGCTGAGGCTGAACCGGACGTAGCGCGCGGCCCGCATCTCGAGCGTCAGCTGCCCGCCGAGGCGCGCGTGCGCCTGGGTATCCGTCAAACCGTAGAAGTTCACGGTCCGGAGCCCCGAGGCGCCGGTCGCGGCGTCGGGCTGGCCCTCGTACACGGGCTGCTCCAACGTCGGGTTCGTCGAGGAGCCGAGCGCGTCGAAGAGCGGCGAATAGTCGTGGCCCTCGCTGACGTAGTCGCCCGTCAAGCGCAGGTCGACCGAGAAGCGCTGCCACTGCTCGCGGTCCTCCCACGGGACGATCGCGGCGCCGGCGGTGATCCGCCCCAGGATCGGCGGCCTCTGGTTGATGTACCCCGCCAGGCCCCCGCTCGGGACGAAGAATCGATCGCCCGAGCCGGGCCATTCCATCTGGAACGCGAGGCCCGCGTAGGGCTCGAGGTACTGGTACCGGAACGAGCCCCGCGTCTCGACCCGGAGCGCGTTGACGCCACGGCCGACCCCTTGGTCGGTGCCGCGCGAGAGGATCTCTCCCTCGGGAGGGGCCGTGGCGCCGAGGCAACTCCCGGCGACGGCGCCGTTGCACGCATGCATCGGCTCGCCGAGGTTGAAGCGGCCCTCGACCATGAGGACCCACGTCGGCACGTGGGGGTCGCGGTGCTGGTTGAGCACCGACCACGCGAGGCCGACGTTCAACGCGTCGACCCCCGAACGGGTCGGCGAACGGAACCCCGCGACGGGCACGTCGAAGAGCGGCGACGGCGACTGGCTGCGGTCGGTGAGGAGGAGGCTCGGGTCCTCGCCCCCCACGCGGCTGAGGCGCCGGTCGTCGCTCAGGATCATCGGCAGGTGGGCGTAGACCGCGAGGTCGCGGAAGATGCCGATGTCCGCGCCGAGCACGAGCTGGTTGACCTCGCGCGAGTAGTCCGCGACGTCCTGCCAGTGACGGCTCGCGACGCCATCGGCCGCCGAGGGACCGTTCTGCTCCCGCTGCACGCGGCCGAGCTCCCACGTGCGCACGTAGCCGAGCGTGAGGTTGACGTCGATGGGGTCGTCCCCGTCGGCCGCGTCGACGACGTCGGTGAACGTCGAGGGTTCCGGCATCAGCGAGAGGGTCGGTTCGTCCGCCCGCGCCACCCGGGCACCGAGGCCGAGCGAGAGCAGCACCGCCACCGCCGAGACGACGAAGCTCCCGCGCCCCGCACGCGCTGCACGTTCACGAACCATGGCCGGCGAGGATAGGCAGGAGCCCGCAGGACCGTCAAGGAACGCCGGGCCACCGCGCGTCGGCTGCGCTCGAAGGCCGGGCCCTCGGGCCGGGACTCCGCGTGTCCGAACCTCGGGCCGCGCCGATGAAACGGCAGGCTCCGCGGGCGGCGCAGCGAACCTTCGGGCGCGCGCCGACCACGCGCGGCGAGGGCCGTCTCGACGTTCGCGCTCCCGACCGAGGGCGTGCAGCGCATCGCGGGCCGCGCCGCATTGCCCTGCCCGGAGGCCCGGCCCACGATGCGCGCGCCATGAGTCTTTCGGTCGTCTCGCTCGGTCACGCGGTCTCCCTCGAACAGCTCGACGCGGTCGCGCGGGGCACCGCGACGGTCGTGCTGCCCGACGACGTCCGCGCGCGGATCGACCGGGCCCGCGAGGCCGTGGACCGCCTCGCCCGCGATGGCGATGCGGCCCCGAACGTCTACGGCGTGAACACCGGATTCGGCGCGCTCGCCGAGACGCGCATCGCCGCCGAACAGATCCGCGCCCTGCAGCGGAACCTCGTGCGCAGTCATGCGTGCGGCGTCGGGCCGCTGCTGCCCCGCGAGGCCGTCCGCGCGATGATGTTCCTGCGGGTGCAGACCATCGCGATGGGCAACTCGGGCGCGCGCTCGGTGCTCGTGGACCTCGTCGTGCAGATGCTCGCGCGGGGCGTGCATCCGTGCATTCCGTCCCAGGGGTCCGTCGGCGCCTCGGGCGATCTGGCGCCGTTGGCGCACCTGGCGCTCGTCCTGATCGGCGAGGGCGAGGCCGAGTACCACGGCACGATCATGCCGGGCGGAGGCGCGCTCGCCGCCGCGGGGCTCGAACCCCTCGAGCTCGAGGCGAAGGAAGGCCTCGCCGTCATCAACGGCACCCAGCTCATCACCGCCGTCGGCGCGCTCGCGGTGCTCCGGGGTGAGCAGCTGTGCACCCACGCCGACCTCGTCGGGGCGATGTCGCTCGAGGCCCTCGAGGGCACGGGCCGCCCCTTCGATGCCCGCGTCCAGGCCGTGCGACCGCATCCCGGCCAGGCCGCGACGGCGGCCAATCTCCGGGCCCTCCTCGCGGGCAGCCGGATCATGGCGCACCACGCGGACTGCGGAAAGGTGCAGGACCCTTACTCGCTCCGGTGCATGCCGCAGATCCACGGGGCCACCCGCGATGCCCTCGCGTGGGCCCGCTCGGTCCTCGAGCGCGAGATCGTGTCGAGCGTGGACAACCCGCTGGTCTTCGTCGCCGAGGACGGCACCGCGGACTTCGTCAGCGGCGGCAACTTCCACGGGCAGCCCCTGGCCATCGCGCTCGACACCGCCACCATCGCCATCGCCGAGCTGGCCAACTGCGCCGAACGGCGCATCGAACAGCTCGTGAACCCCGCGATGAGCTCGGGCCTGCCGCCCTTCCTCGCACCGCGCTCCGGCCTCGACTCCGGCTTCATGATGGCCCAGGTGACGGCGGCGGCGCTCGTCAGCGAGAACAAGGTCCTCTGCCACCCGTCGAGCGTCGACTCGATCCCCTCGAGCGCGGGCAAGGAAGACCACGTGTCGATGGGCAGCATCTCCGCCCGCAAATGCGCGCAGGTCGCCGAGCACGTCCGCACGGTGCTCGCGATCGAGGCGCTCGTCGCCTCGCAAGGGCTGGACCTCCGCCTTCCCCTCGAGCCGGGCGCCGGGGTCCGCGCCGCCCACCTCGCGCTGCGCGAGACGATTCCCACGCTGGTCGAGGACCGCGTGCTGCACCACGACATCAAGAACGCGTGCGCGCTGCTCGACCGGGGGACCCTCGTCGCGGCGGCCGAGCGAGCCACTGGAAAGCTGGTCTGAAGTGAAGGTCGATGTGCGAGAGGCCAGCTTCCTGGCCGCGGCGGTCACCGAGTCGGGGCTGCCGCCTCCGGCGTTCGTGGAGATCGCCTTCGCAGGCCGATCGAACGTGGGCAAGAGCAGCCTCATCAACACCCTCCTGTCGCGCCGGAGGCTCGTGCGGACCTCGAGCACGCCGGGTGCGACCCGCGGGCTGGCGCTCTTCCGTGCCGAGCTGACCCTCGTCCGCGGGCAGGGACGCGCGCCGGACCGGGCCACGCTCGACCTCGTCGATCTGCCCGGCTACGGCTACGCCCAGCGGAGCAAGGCCGAGCGGCGTTCCTGGGGGCCGATGATCGAGGGGTACCTCGAGAACCGGGTCGGACTCCGGGCCGTGGTGCTCATCATCGACATCCGGCGCGGGATCGAGGACGACGACCTCCAGCTCCTCGAGTTCCTCGAGCACGTGAAGCGCCCCGCGATCCTCGTCGCGACCAAGCTCGACAAGCTCCCTTCGACGCAGCGGATGACCCACGTCAAGGCCCTCAGCGCCCGCGCGGGGCGCCCGGTGGTCGGGGCGAGCTCGGAGACGGGCGAAGGCCGCGACGCCCTCTGGGCGCGGATCGCGACCCTCTCGCATCTCGTCGTCGATCCGCCCGCCGCCTGACCCGGTGGTCCCGAGGGGGCGCCCGCGCGGGGCCCGCGCTCAGCGGA